>JAEUIG010000418.1 GCA_016795125.1 Planctomycetaceae bacterium
CTTCAACGGCGAAACCTGGGCTGTGATGGAGGCAGTCATATCTGGAGAAGTGCAGCTCTGTGGCCCGGTTGTGGTGGTCCGACGTGGCATCCTACACTGCCGTGATGAAACATGTCGTCCTGTTTGATATCGATGGCACGCTGTTGAGCACGGGCGGGGCCGGGCAGCGTGCGATGGAGCGGGCCTTGCAGTCCGCCTTCGGACTCGAGGACCGAGCGCAGGACATTCCTGCGGCCGGCCGGACCGATCGCGCGATCACGCTGGACCTGTTCCGCATCTGCGGGATTGCCGACGCACCGGAGAACCGGAACCGCTTCTGGGACGCCTACCTGCGCCACCTGCCGGAGACGCTGGCCGAACTCAATGGCCGCGTGCTGCCCGGGATCGTCGAAATCCTGGACAACCTGGCCGGGCGGGGTGATACGGCCCTGGGACTGCTCACGGGCAACCTGCGGACCGGCGCCGCAGCCAAGCTGCGGTACTACGGTCTTGACCATCACTTTCAGTTCGGCGGCTACGGGGACGCGCATTTTGATCGCGACGATGTCGCACGGCTGGCACTGGCCGATGCGTGCCGGCATCTGGACCGGTCGCTGTCCCCGGAGTGCATCAGCGTCGTGGGAGATACTCCGGCCGACGTCCGCTGCGCGCGAGCCATCGGCGCGCGGGCCGTGGCAGTGGCGACGGGGATGTTTACCAGGGAAGAACTCGCGGCGACGCAGCCGGACTGTCTCCTCAACGACTTCTCCGATCCGGCGGAATGGCTGCGGCATCTGGTGTAAGAGTTGCTGTGAAGCGCATAGGTGATTGGGAGACAACGAGCAGGTTTGACCCCTCACCCCGGCCCTCACTCCCGGCGGTACGTTGCGTGTGATCCACGGGTTCTCGCGGGGGAGAGGGGGACGGCCTCGCTGACACTGCGGCCGGCGGATCGCTGCTTGACGCTTTTGGACCGCGATTGCTACAAGGCTGTCTGTTATGATGGGTGGGTGCGTTCGCGCGGAACGCCGGTTGTCTTTGCGGACCAATGCTTGCCGCGGTGCACTCTCAGAGTTCAGTGGGACCATGTCGCACGTCACGTTTCAGGTGCTCGAAGGGCTCGAACGGGGGGAGGTCTTTCACGACCTCCCGACGCCGGTGACGATCGGTCGCGAGGAGGACAACCACGTCCGTCTGAACGACGAGCGGGTGAGCCGCTTCCACGCGAAGGTTCAGGAGGATGAGGGGCGAATCATCCTCACCGACCTGGAAAGCACCAACGGCACGCGTGTGAATGGCCACGCCGTCAAGATGCGCGTGCTGCAGATCGGGGACCAGCTGCAGATCGGGCGCTGCCTGCTGCTCTACGGCAGCCCTCAGCAGATTGAAGCACGCATCAAGGACGGCGGCGCCCGCTGGGCCGGCGGCGACCAGACGATGACGTCCGAGAGCGGCTCCGGAGCCGACATCGAGTCTGGCTCCGGCAGCGTGGATGTCGATCAGTTCGAGGACCCGTTCCCGCACGGCCCGCCCGAGCTGCCGCAGAACCTGTCCGGCGTGCACACGGCCCAACTGTCGGACATGCTGGCGTTCTTCCATTCACGCGTGCTGCGCATCCTGCTGGAACTGGAAGAATTGCCCGACCTTCCCGCCGATGCGACGACGCGCATGGCGCTGCCGGACGTCGCCTGGCACGAGCTCCAGGAACTGGAGATGCAGATATCCGCGTACATGCGCGGAGTCGCCGATCCCGGCCGCGAGTGACGCGAGGTCGGCGATGACGGATCGGGAGGGCGAGGCTCCCGCCGAGCCGCTGCGACGATCGATCGCCAATTCTCCAATCGGCTCGGCAGGAGCGTCGACCTCCCTGAGCGCCACTCTTGTCGACCTATCGCGACTGGGCGGTCTCAGAGGTGAGAAACCGGCCGCCGCTCATGAACATGCCGTTTTCACACGGCTGGCACCATTCGATCCGCACCCGGTATTCGAACTGCCGTGACTCGCTCGCCATGCGGACGGTGACATCTCCCGGGCTGACATTGCCCCGGTGGAGCATGCCGATCCCGAACCGGCTGATCTCACGGGTCATCGCGGAAACGACGTTGCCGCGGAGCGTGACGATCTCGGCCGGGACGGACAGTTCCAGCCGTTCGGCGACGCGATCGTGTTCGACCTCGGATTTGCCGATGCTTTCCAGCACGGCCCGAAGTTCATCGATGGACGGTCGCTTCCAGGGGTCGGTGGACATCGGCGGCAGCCTGCGGGATCGAGTGAGAGTGAGCCAGATCCAGTGTGGGGTCTGCCGGCGATCGTCGCCTGAACGGCTGCGGCCGACGCCCCTCGAACTATAGGCCATGCCGCCTGTGCCGCGGGGGATTCCCCCGTCCGCCCGCAGCAGCCAGGCCGTGAGGGGATGGCTGCATGTCGGCCAAATCGTCAAGCACGGCACATTCGGCCTGCTTCGGTGACCGAACTTGTCCTGCTTCGGGGTGTCCCTCCTCCCAACCGCTTTCGGCTTTCCGCTTTCCGCCGTTTCCAGCCCCCTTGATCCGTCTCCGGCATCCCCCCTACAACTGATGCCATGAACACAACGGACGACCAATTGCGGACATTGCTGGCGGAGCGGATCCTGGTCATCGACGGGTCGATGGGAGCGCTGCTGTTCCAGAAAGGCCTGCAGGAAGCCGATTTTCGCGGGAAGCGGTTTCAGTCGCACCCGGTGGACCTCAAGAATGCCGCCGACCTGCTGTGCCTCACACAGCCCGAACTGATCGGCGGCATTCATCGCGCGTATCTCGACGCCGGCGCGGACATCATCGAGACCAATACCTTCAACGCCAGCCTGGTGTCGCTGAAGGAGTTCGAGGTCGATCACCTGACGCACGAGATCAACGTCGCTGCGGTGCAGGTGGCCCGGCAGGCGGCGGAGGAATTCACCCGCCGCGATCCATCGAAGCCGAGGTTCGTCGCCGGGAGCATCGGGCCGACCAAGATTCAGTTGGCGCTCAATCCCGACACGCCGGGCGAGCGGCCCGTGACGTTCGACGACCTCGTCGCCTCCTACGCCGAGCAGGTGCGCGGATTGGTGGACGGCGGCGTCGACCTGCTGCTGCCGGAGACGGCGTTCGACACGCTCAACATGAAGGCGTGCCTGTTCGCCATCGCCAGCTATTTCGAGCAGCACGGGGTCAGTATTCCGGTGATGGTGTCGGGGACGATTTTCGCCGGAGGTCGCACGCTGACGGCGCAGACCGTCGAAGCGTTCTACACGTCGGTCGCGCACTACCCGATGTTCGCCGCCGGGCTGAACTGCTCGCTCGGCCCCAGGCAGATGCGGCCATATATCGAAACGCTGTCGCAGCTCGTGCCGGCGCCGATCATCTGCTACCCCAACGCCGGGCTTCCGGACGGGATGGGCGGCTTCGACTCCAATCCCGTCGAGTTCACGCAGGAGATCCGCGAGTTCGCACAGAACGGCTGGGTGAACATCGTCGGCGGCTGTTGCGGTACGAATCCCGAGTACATCCGGCGCGTTTCCGATGCCGTCGCGGACCTCAAGCCCCGCGGCATTCCGGACGTGCCGCGGGCGATGGCACTCAGCGATCTGAATCGCCTCGAGCTGCGGGACAGCGGTAAGGGGTCAAGGGCTGAGGGGCAAGTGCAAGACCCTTCAGCGCCTGGCTCTCAGCCCACGGCCCAGTTCCTTCTCATCGGCGAACGCACCAACGTCACCGGCAGCAAGAAGTTTGCGCGGCTCATCAAGGATGGAAACTTTGACGAAGCGCTGGCGGTCGCGCGGCAGCAGGTGGAGAGCGGGGCGAACCTGCTCGACGTCAACATGGACGAAGCCCTGCTGGACGGCGAAGCCAGCATGCAGAAGTTCCTGTGGCTCATCGCCGACAACGATGCGCCGGACCACTCGGTCCCCATCATGGTCGACAGCTCGAAGTGGTCGGTCATTGAGGCGGGCCTGAAGTGTTTGCAGGGGAAGGGGGTCGTCAACTCGATCTCGATGAAGGAAGGGGAGGCGAAATTCCTGGAGCAGGCGCGGCTGGTCCGCAAGTACGGGGCCGCGGTCGTCGTGATGGCGTTTGACGAAGAAGGACAGGCCGTTACAGCGGACCGGAAGGTGGAGATCTGCAAGCGGGCGTACAAGCTGCTGACGGAGCAGGCCGGATTCCCGCCCGAAGACATCATTTTCGACCCGAACATCCTCACGGTGGCGACGGGGATGGAGGAGCACAACGACTACGCTGTCGAGTTCTTCGCAGCAGTGCGGCGGATCAAGCAGGAGTGCCCCGGCGCGCGGACCAGCGGCGGCGTGAGCAACGTCTCGTTCTCGTTCCGCGGCAACGAAGTCGTCCGCGAAGCCATGAACGCGGCGTTCCTGTACCACGCGATCAACTCCGGCCTCGACATGGCGATCGTCAACGCCGGCCAGCTCGCGGTGTATGAGGAAATCGACAAGCCGCTGCTGGAACTGATCGAAGATGTGCTGCTGAACCGGAGACCCGACGCGACCGAGCGGCTGATCGCTCACGCGGAAACTCTCAAACTGACCAGCCGCGACCGTGAGGGAGCGCAATCCGTCGCCGAATGGCGCAATGCGTCCGTCGAGGAACGGTTGAAGCATGCGCTGCTGAAGGGGATCACCGATTTCATCGACGCGGACACGGAGGAAGCCCGGCAGAAATACGCCCGCCCGCTGAACGTCATTCAGGGTCCGCTGATGGACGGAATGAGCGTCGTCGGTGAGCTGTTCGGCGCGGGGAAGATGTTCCTCCCGCAGGTCGTGAAGTCCGCCCGCGTGATGAAGAAATCGGTGGCGTACCTGGAACCGTTCATGGAGGCTGAAAAGGCGGCTGCGCAAGCCGTTGAGGGTTTAGCGTTGAGCGTTGAGAACGACGCCAGCTCAACGCTCAACGCTCAACGCTCAACGCCCGTCGATCAACCATCAACCATTGACCATCAGCCCTCCCATCGTGGCACCATCGTCCTGGCCACCGTCAAAGGCGACGTCCACGACATCGGCAAGAACATCGTCGGCGTCGTGCTGCGCTGCAACAATTTCCACGTGATCGATCTCGGCGTGATGGTTCCGGTCGAGAAGATTCTCGACACGGCGATCGCCGAGCGCGCCGATATCGTGGGACTTTCGGGCCTCATCACGCCGTCGCTGGACGAGATGGTCCAGGTCGCCAAGGAGATGAAGCGGCGCGAGTTCCACGTGCCGCTGCTGATCGGCGGCGCCACGACCAGCGCGCGGCACACAGCAGTCCGCATTGCGCCGCAGTACGAGCAGCCGGTCGTCCATGTGAAGGACGCGTCGCTCAGCGTGCCGGTGGTCGAGAAGCTGATCGACCGCGACCACCGCGACGCGTTTGCGATTGCGAACCGCGAGCAGCAGGCCCGGGACCGCAGCAATTACGCCGACCGCCAGGCGCGCAAGCTCGTGCCCTACGCGGAGGCGCTGGCACGGCGATTCCAGACCGATTGGAAATCTGTCGACATCGCGACGCCGTCATTCCTCGGCCTCAAGACGATCGCAGACCAGCCGCTGGAAGAACTGCGGCCGTACATCGACTGGTCGCCGTTCTTCCAGACCTGGGAGCTGAAGGGCAAGTTCCCGCGCATCTTTGAGGATCCGCACGTCGGAGAAGAAGCCCGCAAGCTCTACGACGATGCGAATCGGCTGCTTGATCGCATCATCGCCGAGAAGCTCCTCGTCGCCAAAGGCGTCTACGGCTTCTGGCCCGCCAGCAGCACGGGAGACGATATCGCAGTATCGATGAATGATTTTGGATTAAAGGACGAGATCCGCAAACCTCCAATCCAAGATCCAAAATCCAAAATCCAAAATCTGTCGTTTCCGATGCTCCGCCAGCAGTGGGAGCGTCAGGGCCAATCCGACTTCCGCTCGCTGGCCGACTACATCGCTCCGGCCGACAGCGGACGGACCGATTACATCGGTGCATTCGCCGTGACTACCGGTCACGGATGTGATGAGCTCGCGCGGAAGTTCGACGCCGAGCATGACGAGTACAACTCGATCATGACGAAGGCCCTCGCCGATCGGCTGGCGGAGGCGTTCGCGGAGTGCCTGCACGAACGGGTCCGCCGCGAATGGGGCTTTGGGGCGGGGGAGTCGCTGACGAAGGACGACCTGATCGAGGAGAAGTATCGCGGCATCCGGCCCGCGTTCGGGTATCCGGCGTGCCCGGATCACACCCGCAAGCGGACGCTGTTTGACCTGCTGGAGGCGGAGGCACGGACCGGGATCACGCTGACCGACAGTTACGCGATGTGGCCGGCGGCGTCGGTGAGCGGGCTGTACTTCGCGCATCCGCAGGCGCGGTACTTCGCGGTCGACCGCCTCACCCGCGACCAGGTGGAGAGCTACGCGAGGCGAACCGGCATGACGGTCACCGACGTGGAGCGCTGGCTAGGACCGAACCTGGGGTATGACACCGTTTGAAGGTTCGTTGTGATTCCCGCCACACTCGTGCCGCGCTCGACATGCCTTTAGCCGCTATTCTCAGTCCGCCGAGCGTGCTGCGGATGCGTGTTGATCCCGAGCAGTGCGCCGCGCGTTGGTACTCTCTGCCGCGCAGCAGCGAAGCCCGGAACTCGCCCCGAAGTCCGTGTTCAACGATCCCTGCTGCAGCGGCCCGGTAGTTTTCCGCCAGGGCGCCCGCTTCAAACGCACTCGCCCAGGGCCAGCCGCGCGCAACCAGGGTGCGAGTGATTGACATGGCGCGCCGATCGACATCGGTGTTGCCGGACTCCATTTCCCCCGGCATAGCCAGCAGTGCGCCGACCGCCGCGCGCGCCATCGCCAGACCGGCGGCGCTGCTGGTCGCCGCCGCGCGGCGATCGCTTTCGCCGGGAGCGACGCGCCGCAGCAGGACGC
>JAEUIG010000419.1 GCA_016795125.1 Planctomycetaceae bacterium
CCGAATTCGCGCTTTCGATTGCCGACGGGAAGGCGGCCTTCCGTTACTCGGCAATTGACAATTGACGATTAACAATTGACCGTTCAAAGAATCCCATACTTCTCGTACGCCGCCGTCGCCTGCATGCCGCCGCGAATGGCGTCGCGCGTGATGTTTTCCGCATGCACCTTCTGCCACGCCGCCGTGATCGCCTCCCGCTCGACCGCCTGCGGGACCACGACCACGCCGTCTTCGTCGGCAAACACCAGGTCGCCCGGCGCGAACTTCACGCCGTCGATTTCCACCGTCACGTCGAGGTCGACCACCCGCTGACGGTTCTGGCTGTCGTACACGCATGTCCCGCGGGCGAAGATCGGGAATCCCATGGCGCGCATCTTGGCGATGTCACGAATGCCGCCGTCGACGATGGCGCCGACGCACCCGGAATTCTTTGCCGCCGTGGACAGCAGCTCGCCCCAGATGCCGGAGTGCATCGATCCCCCGGCGGCCGCGATCAATACGTCATCCGGCCGGCACGAATCGACCGCCCGCAGCTCCAGTTCGTACGGCTTGGGATCGACGTCGTACATCGTGACCCAGAGCGTCGTCTTGCAGCGGCCGACGAGCAGCTTGTCGGTGGTGTACGGCGGCAGCGGCACGCGCGGCGACTGATGCGGATACCCGAGCGCGTCGAGCGCATCGCAGACGACCGCCGAGTACAGCTCCTGCCGCATCATCGGCAAAGTGATTTCCATGGGACGTCGCCAGCTCCTGTGCATGAATGTTCTCAGCACACTGTAACCACCGCCACAAACGGAGCAAGCGCGCGTGTCGTCCGGGCAAACGAGCCGGTACGATGCCTACTGTCCGAACAGAAAGGGGGACCGCGAATGAACGCGAATTGACGCGCATGGCTTTGCTTCCTCAGCAACTTATGACCGGACATTCGCACTGATTCGCGTTCATTCGCGGTCCTCTTTCTTGTTCCTTGTACTCCGTGGTTAGAGACTCTCCGCAAGTCAGGAGACATTCGTGAAAGTCGGCGTCATCACACTGCTGCAGGAAACGAACACCTTCATTGCCGAAGCGACCACGCTGCGGCATTTCGAGGAAAACCTCCTGCTGACGGGCGAGCCGGTCCGCGCCGCGTTCGCCGATGCGTCGCATGAGGTCGGCGGCATGTTCGCCGGACTCGACCAGGCGGGGATCGAAGCGGTTCCCATCTTCGCCACGCGGGCGCTGCCGTTCGGCACCGTGACTGATGAAACGTACGCCACGCTTAAATCGCGGCTGATGGACGCACTCGCGTCCGCAGGTCCTCTCGACGGCCTCCTGCTCGCTCCGCATGGCGCCACGGTCAGCGCGTCGGTGCGCGATGTCGACGGCGACTGGATGTCGGCCGTGCGCGCACACGTCGGCCCGGAACTGCCGATCATCGCCTCGGCCGATCCGCATGCCAACCTGACGCCGACGATGGTCGCCGCCGTCAACGGCCTGACCGCGTACCGCACCAATCCGCACATCGACCAGAAAGCCCGCGGACTCGAAGCCGCGTCGCTGATGGCCCGCACGCTGCGCGGTGAAATCCGGCCCGTTGTCGCCGCCGCGTTTCCGCCAACGGTGATGAACATCGACAGGCAGTGCACCGACGAGGAACCATGCCAGTCGCTCTGCCGGCGGTTTGAAGAACTGCGACAGCGGCCGGGGATCCTTTCCGCCAGCCTGTTTCTTGGATTTCCGTACGCGGATGTCCCCGAAATGGGCTCCGCCGTGCTTGTCGTCGCCGACGGGGACCGACAGCTCGCGGAACGCTCGGCCCTCGAGCTCGGCACGCTGCTCTGGGATCGCCGCGCGGACTTCGTCGCCAACCTGATCTCGCCGGCCGACGGCATTGAACAGGCCCGCACGCTGCCGGGGCCGGTCTGCCTCCTCGATATGGGAGACAACGTCGGCGGCGGCTCGGCCGCCGACGGCACCACGCTGATTCATGAGCTGCATCGACGCCGACTCGGCCCCGCCTTCGCCTGTCTCAGCGATCCCGAGGCCGTTCGTCGTGCCGACGCGGCCGGCGCGGGAGCGAAACTGTCGCTGCGTGTCGGCGGCAAGACGGATGATCTCCACGGTCCCCCGCTGGAGGCCAGGTTCACTGTCCTGCAACTCAACGACGGCCGCTTTGAAGAACCGGAGGCCCGCCACGGCGGCATTCGCCACTACGACCAGGGACGCACGGCCGTTGTCCGTACCGACGACGGGTTGACCCTGATGCTCACGACGCGCCGCATGGTCCCCTTCAGCCTGCACCAGCTGACCGATTTCGGCATCGATCCGAAGTCGTTTCAGTACATCATCGCCAAGGGGGTCAACGCGCCGCTCGCGGCGTACAAGCCCGTGTGCCCGAGCATCCTGCGAGTCAACACGCCCGGGTCCACGACGGCCGACATCGAGAGCCTCACCTACCACGAGCGCCGGCGACCGCTGTATCCCTTTGAGCACGACACGCAATGGACGCCGTGCGTCGGGCGCTTGTAATCGAAGGTTCAGGGTGCCACTGGCTCTGCCAGTGCGACGCAAGTTCGGCGCCAGTGTGAATTGCACTGGCGGAGCCAGTGGCACCCAACCCGAACTTTTTGCTGTGACGCTGCACTAGAACTCGGCGACGACTTCGCCGTCGGCCATGGCGCCGAGTCGCTCGTAGGTCGCCGTTTCAATCCGCTCGCTGATGAATCGGACGGCCCCGTCGGCGAACAGGAAGTTCGCGCCGCCCGGATGCCGGCTGCTGAAGCCGACAGGCGTCTGGTTGAGCGGCGACTCGCGGTTCGTCACGCCCACCACGCTGTTGGCGTCGCAGTGAATGGCCGCGAACGGGAGCACCGACAGGCCGACGACCGGCGGCGTCCCGGACGCTTTCATCGTGGCCGTGCCTGATGTCTGGGAAATGCTCAACAGCTCGCCGACGTTGCGAATCCACACCGCCCCCCGCGGCTCCTCCTTCGCGTCGCGGCGCGACATGGCCCGCTCGCCGACCGCCAGCGTGTTGCTCGCGCCGTCCAGCACCTCCGCCAGCGTGGTGCGGGTCTCGTTTCCGAAAATCCCCGTGAGCAGCGGCTCATCCCACGATCGTGCATCGAGGACCACGGACGGCGATGCATCACTCCCATTGACGGCGATGTAATTCGACCGCGCATAGCCTTTCAGCAATGTCGATTCTCCCTCTTCCTCCCACCGGTACAGCCCCCAGCCGCTGTCGCGGCCGGCGATGTCGGATGGACAGAGGAAGACATCCAGCGACACATCGAGCTTGTCGCCCGGCGCGGGCGGGTCGCTGAAGCCGGACACATCGAGCTGTTCGAACAGCGGCGAATGGTCCAGCTGCGGGAGCAGGTGCGCGCCCCAGGCCCACAGGCAGCCGAGGTCGGCCGGACGCAGGATGGAGCCGTCATCGCTGAACTGGATGCCGCTCCACCCGGGAGGGAACCGGCCATGCGTCTCGTGAAAGCTGTGCAGCGCGATTCCCGTCTGCCGCAGGTTGTTCTGGCACTGCACGCGCCGCGCGGACTCCCGCGCCTGGAACACCGCCGGCACGATCACCGACGCAATCACTCCGATGATCGCCACGGCCACTGACAGCTCGATCATTGTAAATCCATGCCGATCCGTGCTCGATGCACTGCGGCGCACTGTGGAAATCCGGGATTGCGCGTTCATGTCTGTTCGTCCGTGAGACTGTCCATCAGGCGCACGAACGCCTGCTCATCCTGCAGAGCAGCGAACTGCGGATCACGCCGCAGATGTCTGCGGCAATCCGGCGAATCAAAGTAGCCGCGCTCCCATGCCTGCTCCAACATTTCACAGGCCGCCGTCCGGCACTTCTGCATCCATCGCTGCCTCGATTCGTCCGACAGCGTTTCATCGCGCGCCGCGGACTGAGACGCCAGGGAGTATGCGCAGGCCAGGTCGTAGCAGCGCGACGGGGGCAGCGGCTCTTTCCGCATCCGATCGCATTCATCGAGCGCACGCCGATAGTCCGCCGTCCGTGCGCACTTCAGAATCCCCCGCATCGTCTGTGTGTATTGCAGCAGGCTGGAATACGACTGCTTGACCGCCAGTCGAGAGCGTGCGCTCTCCGCCCGGTGAATTGAAAACGCCGACAGCTCCACCGCGACCAGCAGCAGGACGACGGTCGCCGTCACGACCGGATGACGGCGCAATCGCCGGCCAATCCGGCGCACGAAGCTGATCGGACGAGCGACGACCGGACGTCCGGCCAGACATTGCTCCAGATCGTCCGCCAGTTGCGCGGCCGATCCGTAACGGTCGGACGGAGTTCGCTGCAGGCACTTCAGACAAACCTGTTCCAGGTCTCGTGAGATGCCGGGGTTCAAGCGGCGCGGACGCGGGACTTCCTGCGTCTGCAGCTGTTTGAGCAAATCCGGCGTGGTCCCCGCATGCGGCCGCTGGCCCGTCAGCATTTCAAACAGGATCACGCCGAGCGAGTACACGTCCGCGCGGCTGTCCACCTGCTGTGAAGCGCCGCGCGCCTGTTCCGGCGACATATACCGCGGAGTTCCCAGAATGAGGGGCAGCGTAGTGCTCCGATCACATTGCGCGGATCGCATTCCCAGCCCGAAGTCCACGAGGTACGGCTCGCCGTCGCGTCCGACCATCACGTTCCCGGGCTTCAGGTCGCGATGGATGACGCCCCGGTCGTGCGCATGCTGCAGCGCGCGGGCGATCTTCGCCGTCATCGCCACCGAGTCCCGGATCGAAGGCCTTACCGACTCGCGCCACTCCTCCAGCGTGCAGCCGTCGATCAGGTCGCTGACGATGAACACCCGGTCGCCTTCGGCATCCAGTTCGTGCACGCGGACGATATTCGGGTGCCGCAGTTGCGCGGCCAGGCGCGCTTCCTCCAGCAACGATGGCGTCAGTCCGTCTGCAAGGGGCGTGTGTGCGAACTTGATCGCCACGAGGCGGTCGAGCAGCGCGTCGTGCGCCCTCCACACTTCGCCGAAAGAACCGGCGCCGATTCGCTCGATGAGGCGAAATCGTCCGAGCGAGGCATCTTCGCGCTCAGGGGATCGGCCGGAGGCCGTTGCGGAGATGAACTGCAACGGGACACGCGTGTCGCCGGCGTCCCCGCCACATTCGGGGGCTGCAGCAGCGCCGGATAGCGTCGGCGCGCAGATTGTCGAACTCTGACCAATATCCATGGAAGCACCGGAAGGGCGCTGGCGGACCGTTCCCTCAGCCGCAGCGGCATCGTGCCGCAGACGAAGTGTATGGAGTCCGACACCCGCTGGGAAGATTCGCAGTCAAAGCGAGCAAAGGACCGGCGACCGGCTGCAGTACATAACCCATTTCCGGACAGCGGTTTGCAACGCCATCGATCGAGACGGAATGCACGTCAATTCACCGGCATTCAGGGTTCCGCAATCGCCGCTTCGCGTCCATGTATTCCGGGACGGCCAATGAGTGTGCATGGGAACGACAGCGGCAGATCGCCCGCACGACCGCTCTTGACCCAATCCCGCCTTCTGCAATACGTTCCGCCCCCGCGTTCCGACGTCCGCCAGTCGGTCACGGGGGCGAGTGCTTTGTCACGGCACAGAAGTTGGATTGGGTGCCACTGGCTTCGCCAGTGCATTCCACGCTGGAGACTGAACTTGGGTCACACTGGCAGAGCCAGTGGCTCCCCAAGAACCAGGCGTGACAGACCCTCGATTGAACTCAGGCGATCGTGAAGTTGCGCTGCGGCGCAGCCGTCACCACCAGCACGGAGGCGTTGGGTGGCGCCCGGTTTCTCATCTTCATCCGGTTCGGAACCCCGCGGCGCACAAGCGCACGGGCACGCTCCGGCCCCCCACTTCCGGGCCTCCGCCTCGCTGCCCGACGACCGCTTCCAGGACGCGCCCGTCTGCTGGGGACTGTCGATCGGCGTCGCAGGCATGCTCAGCCAGATGCGCGGCGTCGCTCAGTCTGCCGGCTTCCGCTTCGAACCGAAAAAGACGCGGCTCAAGCGCGGCTGGCACTGGCTGCCGCTCTCCCTGGTGCCCACCCGCATGTCGGTCGTCCGCGACGCCGACACGCTCGATTCCCGGCTCCCTCCGCCGCTGATCATCACCTGCGGCCGCCACAGCGTCATTCCGGCGATCTGCCTCAAGGAACGCTGGGGCGCGCGGACCTTCGTCGTATTCGTCCAGAATCCACTGGTGGATCCGGCCAACTTCGATCTGGTGATTGCACCGGAACACGACGGAGTGACGGGCGACAACGTCATTAACACGCGCGGCGCGCTGCATCACGTCACTCCGGAACTCCTCGCCACTGCACGCGACAGCGACGCCGGACGCGAACTGCAGCGGCCCGGTCAGCCGGTCGTCACCGTTCTGCTCGGCGGGCCGAACCGCTGCTACGGCTTCAGCAAACCCGACATCGCGCGGCTGATCGACAAGCTGCGGATGGTGGTCCAGCGGGACAACGCACGACTGATCATTGTCAGTTCGCGCCGCACTCCGGAGCCGGTCCGCGCCCGGTTCGTGGAAGAGTTCTCCGATCACTACGTCTGGGACCCGGCGCGCGAAAACCCGTATCTCGCAGCGCTGGCAGTCGCCGACGCCATCGTTGTGACGTGCGACTCGGTGTCGATGACCAGCGAAGCCGCCGCCACCGGAAGACCGGTCTTTATCGAGCCGCTGACGGAGCGTTTCCCCGCGCCGCGGTTCCGCCGCTTCCAGGACTCGTTCCGCCATGCGGGCATCACCCGGCGGTTCGAAGGCCGGCTCGAGCACTGGACGTATACGCCCCCGGACGACGCCGCCCGGATCGGCCGCATCATCCGCGAAGAAATGGGCCTCCCCCCGAACCATTCTTCGTCCATATCGCAAGCTTGCCCCGCAACTGTCGCACGATGACGGTCGCTCGTAATCGAAAATCCAAAATCCAAAATCGAAAATTCAAATGTCTGTCCTCGATCTCAGCAAGCTGCGCCGCACCCCGCTGGTCAAAGATCCCTTTGAATACTGCATCGTCTCCGATTTCATCGATGCCGGGGCACTCGACCGCATCGAACGCGACTTCCCGCAGATCGAACAGGGAGGCAGCTTCCCGCTCACGAACCTCCAGTATGGGCGCGGGTTCCAGGAACTGGTCGACGCACTGCTTGATTCGCAGACGCGTTCGGCCTTTGGCGAATACTTCGGCATCGACCTTGCGAATCGCCCCCCGACGCTCACCGTCCGCGGCCGCGCCCGCACCAAGGACGGGCAGATTCACATCGACAGCAAGACGAAGCTGATCACCGTGCTGATCTACTTCAACCGCCGCTGGGGGAATGCCGGCGGCTGCCTGCGCCTGCTCCGCTCGCCGGACGACATTGAAGACGTCATCGTCGAAGTCCCGCCGGAAAGCGGAACCCTGCTCGCATTCCGCTGCCGCGAGAACGCCTGGCACGGTCACAAGCCGTTCGACGGCATCCGCCGCTCCATCCAGCTCAACTGGGTCGTCGACGAATCCGCCGCCAAGCGCAGCGAACGCCGCCACGGCTGGTCCAGTCTGCTCAAGCGCCTGCGAATCGCCGGATAGTGTTTTGTCCACCCGTATTCGTCAGGGAAGCGACGCAAAGGCACAGAGACTCAAAGACGCGCAAAGAAAGTAAGGGGGTCATTGCGTGTCGGCACGAAGCGACACGAACCAATGATTTGAGCGCGATCTGCCTGTGGAGCTTGCCGTTGTCTTTGCGCTTCTCAGCGACTTCGTGGCTTTGTGTCGAGATTTGACATTCACAGTGGGACGAATTGCTACGGCTTCTCCGCTGCGTCGCAGACGCATTGCAGCTCGCCGCAGCCGGGGCAGCCGCGGCCGTACTTCTTCTGAACGGCCTGCTCCAGGTCGACGCCGGCGACGTTGGCGATCGTCGCCAGCCACGCGAGGACGTCAGCGAATTCCGCAGCCAGGTCGTCGTGCGAGTGCCCTTCCCGGTCGCGCAGCGCCGCCGCCAGCTCGCCCACTTCCTCGATCAGCCACATAAAGGTGCCGTCGACGCCGCGGGCCTCGTCCTTCTGCGAGTACATCCGCTCGATCAGCGCCTGAAAGTCGCGCAGCGACATCGGCCTCGCGAAATTCGTTTCATCCGGGTTGAGCATCTTTGAAAGTCCGATCGTAGTTGTGCACTGACAACCGTTAATTGTCAGGCAGGTTCACTAGCCCGAAGCGCCAGCGAGGGCGAAATTCCAGCAGCGGGAAGCCCTCGCGGTCGCTACGGGCTAGTCGGTGCCTGACAATCAGCGATGGTCGGACCAGTAGGGTGGGCTGTGCCCACCAGTCGACTACTCGCCGCTTTCCGTTTTCGGTTCTCCACTTTCATCCCCCAACTCCAGCACCGCCTGCCGAGCATCTTCCGCCGCCGCAGCGTCTCCAAGCTGTTCATAGCATCCGGCGAGCAGCTTGTGGACCTCGACGTCCTCGATATCGATGCACAGCGCGTCTTCACCCCAGCGGACGGCGTCCTCGAGCCGACCGGCGTCGCGGGCGACCTGTGACAGCCGCTTGCGGACGGCCGCGTTGCTGGTATCGCGGGCGGCGACTGTTTCCAGCACGCTGGCGAGCCGCGGCAGGTCCTCCGATTTCCACAACGACAGGGCGAGCCCGTTCCAGAATCGGTCCTCCAACGGAAACTTCTGTGTCCCCAGTTCGTACAGCCGCGCCGCTTCGGTCATGTCTTCGGATTCGTAGCGCAGCCGGGCCAGCAGACTGAGCGCGCCCGCATGCGGCGCCGATTCGTCGATCGCCGGAACCAGCAGCTCGACGGCCTGCTCTTCGTAGTTCTGCGAGAGCGCGACGCCCGCCAGTACCAGCGCGGCTTCCGGCTGCGACGGCTGCTCCGCATTGACCGTCTCCGCCAGTTCGCGGGCGGAGCGGTATTTCTCGTTGCGCTGCAGCGCGAGAGCGTAGCGGCCGGCCGCGTCGAGATTGGCCGGATCAGCCGCGTGCGCCGCTTCCGCCTCCGCCAGAGTCGGACGACGCGGCGCACGCTGCGACTGAATCTCCGCCACCAGGCGGGCGACAAACGCCGCGTAGCCCGTCTCGAAATCGTCGATCCCGACGCCAAACGTCTGCTCAATCGCCTCCGGCGTGTCGCGCGTCGTGCAGTACGCATCGAGCAGTTTCGTGAGTGCATCGTCGCCGAACCGCTCGACCATGTACCGCGCGTACAGCGCGCTCTGGCAATACGCCAGGGTCCAGTCGTCGCCGTCCCGCGGCCGCTGGAAGCCGGCGTTCAGGTTCGCGAGGTTGAACAGCTCGCCGCGCGGCGCGCGGTTCAGCAGCAGTTCCTGCCATTCGTCCGGCATGGCTGTCCCTTCCTCGCGGACGGCCAGCGCCTCGGTATACCAGTGCGGAATCTGGAAGTTCGTCTTCTGCAGCGTGAGGATGTGGACGAACTCGTGCCGCACCACCTGCGCCCAGTTGTACGGCTCACGGTGCGTCGGGCTGGCGAGCGCGACGATCATCCCGGTTGAGGCGCCGATCGTCTGAATCCATGGCAGTCCCACCATCCGCGCGCTGAACCACTCGTGCGCGCTCTGGCCCTCGGCCGACGCGTACAGCTCGAACGGCGTCCGCGCCGGCGGCTCGAACCCGTACCGCTCCGTCAACTCGGCGTAGAAGCCTTCGAGCTTGCGGCTCATCAGCTTCGCGAGCAGCCCGTCCGCCTTGTCGCATTTCAGCAGGAAGTGGTCCGTACTGACGGTCTCGTATCCTTCCAGAACATCGACGACCTTCCGCATGTTGCTGACCCGCACATGAAACGGATCGAGCTTGAAGGCATCGTCGAGAATCTTCCCTGCCTCCTCGATGCGGCCTGTCCGCATGTAGAGCATGCCGAGATTCGCCCGCGGCGCCCCCAGTTGCGGCATCACCACAATGGACTGGCGATAGAACAGCTCCGCGGCCGCAAACAGCCGCTGTGCATCGAGCGCTTCTCCCACGATGCTCAGAAACGCCCCCGGCCGCGGATTCGCTTTGGCAATGTCCGCCAGGATTGTCGCAAAGCGAGAGCTGTTCGTCGCATCGAAGTCTGCGATCGCATCCAGATGCAGGAACAGTTCCAGCAGTTCGGCCTCGGGCGGCATGCCGTCTTCCAGCAGGCAACAGACGGCCTCCCGCGCCCGGATCCGCTGATCGGCCGGGTTAACGGCCAGCGCCTGTGTGATGAACTCCCGTGCCGCGGGCGGATCGCCGACCGACAGACGGAGATCGGCCTTGAGCAGCAGTGCGTCGAGGCAGAGCGGATTGACGTCCAGCGCGCGGCCGGCCAGTTCTTCGGCGCGCTCGACCTTCAGGTCGCTGAGCGACAGTTTGCCGAGGAGCGTGAGGATGTCGGCCGAGGACGGATTGATGGCCAGCCCGCGATTGAGTTCGGTTTCCGCCTGCGCCGCGTTGTATTTTTCGAGGAGGAGGCCGCCGGAAAGAGCATACGCCTGCCAGCAGCGCGGATCGTCCTTGAGCGCTTCGGGGCACAGCGTGTTGACGACGAAGTTGAAGATGTTCGACGCACGTTTCCAGCGGGCGTATTCCAGCGAGCCTTCGGCCAGCGCGAGCAGAGTTTCCGCGTCCTTCGGCTGAGCGCGGTTAAAATACTTGACGCACCAGTTGTACTCGGCGATCGCCTTCTCGAACTCGCCGGTCTCGCGCAGCAGATGTCCCTGGATCACATGCGCCGCCGCTGAGTTCGCGTTCATCTTGAGCGCAGCATCAACGGCCAGCGCTGCTGCGTCGTATCGACCCTGCCGATACTCCAGTTCCGCCAGCCGCGCCCACAGCGCCGCATCCGCCTGCTGCTCGACCGCGACGCGCAGTTCGTCCGTCGCCGCTTGCCATTCTCCGGTCTCCTCCCGCACCACGCTCCGCCCGATCAACACCTCACTTCGCTGCGCGGCATCGAGCGACTGCTCCGCGAGAGCCGCATACGCCTCGAGGGCCTCTTCATATCGGCCGCACTGGCGATGTTCGTGCGCGGCGGCAATGCCGGTGGAAACATCGCTTACGTCGGTCTCCGCAGCGACCAGTGCGGCGGCAATCAGGAGGATGGCGGACATAAGCAGCATCGTCCGGTGCGGAAACACGGTGTTCATATTGTTTCGGAGGCTGGTCGGAAAGCCAAGCGGGGGCGAGGGGTGAACGCGGAGAGCCGCAAGCGGAGGGTGAAGCGAGAGCACGGCACGCTGTTCCGAACAATCTGGCAACGTGTCTACGCCTCAAACTGCGGGCAAGTTGGGGAAAGTTGCGGCGAGGTAGTCGCCTGGATTCGCTAATCTGAGAAGCTCGCCGCTGGCACCGGTTCTCCGAACCGGTGCGGCGCAGCCGAAGGAGGCTGGGGCACAGTGCTCGTCGTCTCCAGCCTCTCGTCGCTGCGCGACCTCGGTTCGGAGAGCCGGCGGCACCCGTGGGAAGTTTACAGTTCGCCGGGCTTCGCGAGGTCGGACGCGGAGAGTCCGATCAAAAGCGGGGAAGGCAGCGACCAGCGGCTGTCGCGCATGCGACTCTGTGGATCGCTGACGACGGGAAGCTCGCCGCACTGGCTCGCATGGTACACGCAGTTTCTGCCGTGTTCCTTGCTCTGATACAGGGCAGCATCGGCGGCGTTAATCAGCTTACTACACTCACGGTCGCCTGATTGCAGAGTGGCGACGCCAATACTGACCGTGATTGCGCGCTCCCGCCAGTCACCTTGTTCAACGGCGACCCGAAACCGATCGGCCACGGTGATCGCATTCTCTTCATCGGTATTCAGCAGAATGATCGCAAACTCTTCACCACCGTAGCGGGCAACGAAGTCGGTTGTGCGGGCCGTTTCCTGCAGCAGCTGCCCTACGCCCCGCAACACTCCATCTCCGGCGGGATGGCCGAAGGTGTCGTTGAATCGCTTGAAGTAGTCGATGTCCAGCAGCAGCAGTGACAGGGGCGTCTCGTAACGGCGGGCGCGTTCGACTTCTTCGATCAATTTCGCCTGGAACGCGCGACGGTTCTTCAGGCGCGTCAACCCGTCGGTGGTCGCCAGCAGCTCCCAGCGGGCATTGGCTTCCTCCAGCCGGCGCCGGTACCTGTCCAATTGAGCTTCGTGCTCCTTCCGGGCGGTGACGTCCCGGAAGATTGAACGGGAACCTGCGGGCTGACCATGCTTGAAGATGAATTCCGTGGTCCCCTCGACATACAGGATTGCACCGGCCTTCGTGACGACTCGGCTGTGCACGGCCAGCTTTTCTCCGGCGAGCTGGCGTTCGAGATCGGAGTGCAGCCTCGGCAGTTCGTCGGGATGAACGACCTGGGCGACCGTCATCGACAGGAACTCCGCTTCCGTATAGCCGAGAGCCGTGCAGCACGCCCGGTTGACACGCAGAAATCGCCCGTCCGGCCCCGTGCTGTACACGTGCTCGTTCATGTTCTCGTACAGATCGCGCAAGGTGACTTCGTCCTCGACGATCCTGGCGACGGCCACCCGCCGTTCGCGGAGCGCGACCGCGACCGTCACGAACGACACGCCGCTCACGAGAATGAACGCACGTGCAAGCAGCATCTGCTCGACAGGCGACCAGCCGGCGGCAAAGGGCCCGCGACCCTGCGCCGTGTTTTTCGCCATCAAGACGGTCGTGACGACGATCGCCAGCGACACTCCCGTGACCTCGAAGCGCAATGCTGCCCACAGCATGAATGGCATCGTCGTCCACACGAGGGGCGTCGACTGGTGACCAAAGACGAATTCAACGTTGAGCGCCAGTCCCGCCAGCAACAACAGCAGTTCGACAATGCGCATCGGACGCACAATGCGAATCCGGTCCCATAGTTCAGCGTGCACCGAAACGATCAGCGGCGCGAAGGCCACGATCCCCACGACGTCGCTGATCCACCACGTTAGCCAGGAAGACCAGAATTCCGCATCGAAGGCGACGGCGACCACGACGGCGCCGATAACGGCTCCCAGCATCGGCGTGAGCAGCGCAGGGACAGTGTAGATCCACAGCACGTTCCGCAGCCGATCCAGGATGAATTGGGGACCGGAGAATCGTCGAACCAGCGCTGCACCGGCGAAGGCCTCTGTGGCATTTGCCACCCAGAAGCCAAAACTGACCGGCACCGCTTTTCCGTGGAACTGCACGTCGGAAATCAGATTGGCGCACAGCGTCGCTGCGCACAGGACCGGCCAACGGCGACGATCCGCGATCAACAGGCCCCCCACGAACAGACCGCTGGGAGGCCAGAACGTCGCGAAGTCACCCGAAAACGACAAGGCATGGCCCAGCTCCGCCGCAGCCAGATAGGCGACGCCAAAGACGCCGGCATAAATGGCTGTTTTCCAGAACGGCAGGTGTTCCGAGTTCGCGTCCACGGTGTCCGCGTCCAGACAGGGTCGGCACCCTCGTGCCAACAGCATGTGGCGGCGGCGAACACCGGATTCGGTGTGAGAACAGCCGATGACTCAATTACATGCATCGAGGGTCAAAGAACACTAGGTCAGCGACCGGGTGTGTCAAACTCGCACAGTAGCGACTTGCAGATTGTGATCGGCTTGTGCCGATCCTGCCGGTTGCACCTGCTCAGAGGATGTCACGCCTCAATCCGGGGCAGTGAAGGTGGCCGTAGCCGCTGCGCCTTCGAGGAATGCAAACGTATCACTGGGACTTGTTCCGCGGGCGGGGCGGTGGAAGGACGTCGACTCGCGATCGCTTCGCCAAGCGACGCGGCAGCGGTTACTGGATGAATATGCGAGATGAAACGGGCGGACGCCGCCCGGCTCTCCTGCGCGGAGTCATGCCCAGCGGGTCCCGTCCCAGGCGATAACTTTTTCGAGGAACTCCGCGACACCGCCGCTGTATGTTGCGAACAGGTGTTCCCCCTTTTCCGCCGTCGCAAGACGCGGATAGCCGATGTGGCCCATTTTGGTGCGGTCGTCGGTGGTCCAGCCGCGGTAGGCCGGGTCGAAGCCGAAGCCGGTTTCGACGTCCGGCAGCCTGGTGATGTCGCCGGTGACGAGGTCCGGGCGGAGCGCGAGCATCATGCTGGTCTCGTACTCGCAGGCGTGGCCAACCTGCTTCTGTGACAGCTTCATTTTCTCGAACTGCGGCTGGCCGAAGTCCCAGTAGGAGGCGAACAGCAGGAGGAGGTCGGTACGGTCGCGGTGCCGCTGCCGCAGTTCGAACATCGCCTGGCGGCCGGGG
Source organism: Planctomycetaceae bacterium (assembly GCA_016795125.1). Lineage (GTDB taxonomy): Bacteria > Planctomycetota > Planctomycetia > Planctomycetales > Planctomycetaceae > JAEUIG01. Next base: position 14,190 of record JAEUIG010000419.1, read on the forward strand.
ATGATGTTTCCGCCGTGGCCGTTGACGAACATGATCCGCTTGAAACCGTGGTGCAGCATGTCCTCCGCGAGATCCAGCAGCAGGTCGAGATAGACCCGGGGCGAGGCGGAGATCGTCCCCTT
>JAEUIG010000455.1 GCA_016795125.1 Planctomycetaceae bacterium
GGTCCGTTCGCCCGCGACGTCCACGGCGCCGCCCTCCTGCTGCAAGTGCTGTCCGGTCACGATCCGCGCGACACGACCAGCCTGAACGAACCCGTTCCCGAGTACACGCGCCGGCTCGACGAGCCGTTGTCCGGTCTGCGAATCGGACTCGCGCGGGAACACTTCGCCGCCGGACTCGACTCCGAGGTCGAAACCGCCGTCCGCACGGCGGTCGATGTCTATAAGTCTCTCGGTGCGGAGGTGCGCGAGATTTCGCTCCCGCACGTGCAGTACGCCGTGGCGACGTACTACGTCGTCGCGTCGTCCGAGGCCTCCAGCAACCTGGCCCGGTACGACGGCGTGCACTACGGTCACCGCGCCGAACAGTATTCCGACCTGATCGACATGTACTACGCGTCACGCGGCGAGGGATTCGGCGACGAAGTGAAGCGCCGCATCATGCTGGGCACGTACACGCTGTCCTCCGGCTACTACGACGCGTACTACCTGAAGGCGCTCAAGGTGCGGCGGCTCATCCGCCGCGATTTCGACGACGCGTTTCGCCATATCGATGTCATCGCCAGCCCGGTCGCACCGACGCCGGCGTTCACGATTGGAGCGATGGCCGACGACCCGCTGGCGATGTACCTGCAGGACATCTACACGCTGACCGCGAACCTGGCCGGCCTGCCGGCGATTTCGATTCCCTGCGGGTTCAGCACCGCTGGATTGCCCATCGGCCTGCACCTCACCGCGGCCCCGCTGCAGGAGGAACTGCTGCTCCGCGCCGGCCGGATGCACGAGCGCGAAACCGACTGGCACACCCGCCGCCCGCCACTGTGCGACGGTTCCTCCGAAGTCGCCTGAACCCCCGACCGACAAGCGTTCATCGACCCGCACCTGAATGTGTTGCCACTGATGCCCGACGCGACCCCCGTCATCGGACTCGAAATCCACGTCCAGTTGCTGACGCGGACCAAGATCTTCTGCGGCTGCGCCAACCGCTTCAATCCTGACGAGCCGAACACGCAGACGTGCCCGGTGTGCCTCGGGCTGCCGGGCGCGTTGCCCGTCATGAACGGCACGGCGTTCCGGCTCTCGCTGATCGCCGCGACGGCGCTGAACTGCGAAATCGCACCGTTCACGAAGTGGGACCGGAAGCAGTATTACTACCCCGATCTTCCCAAGGGGTATCAGATCAGCCAGTACGATCTGCCGTTCAGCGAGCACGGCTGGCTCGACGTCGCCGTCGACAAATCCCCGCCCCGTCGCATCCGCGTTCGACGCGTCCACCTCGAAGAGGACGCAGGCAAGAACATTCACGATGAAACCGGCCGCCGATCCGATTCCCGCATCGACCTCAACCGCGCCGGCACCCCGCTGATGGAGATCGTCACCGAACCGGACATTCGCACGGCCGCAGAGGCCAAGGTCTTTCTCGAAGAAATGCGGCTCCTGATGACGTATCTCGGCGTCTCGGACTGCAACATGCAGGAGGGGAGCCTGCGCTGCGACGCGAACGTCAACCTGCACATCGCCGGTCCTGACGGAACGACCGTCGCCACTCCGATCGTGGAGATCAAGAACCTCAACACGTTCCGCGGCGTCGAGGCGGCCGTCGAGTTTGAACTGCGCCGGCAGCAGGAGGAGTTCGCAAAAACTGGGCGCAAACTCGGCGATCCGGGTGTCGAAAAGGAAACTCGCGGCTGGGACGCGGAGCGGGGAGTCACGTTCGCGCAACGCGGCAAGGAGGAAGCATCCGACTACCGCTATTTCCCCGATCCCGACCTGGCGCCGATCACCGTCAGTGACGCCGAACGCGACGCCGTCAAACGCAGTTTGTGCGAACTCCCGGCTTCGCGACGCGCGCGATTCGAGACCTCGCTGGGGTTGTCGGCCTACGACGCCACGGTCATCACCGACCAGGGACGGGATTTCGCCGACTACTTCGAAAGCGTGGCCCAACTCTGCGGCGACGCCAAGCAGGCCGCCAACTGGCTCACGCAGGACGTCCAGCGGGAACTGAACGAGCGCCGCGTGGGGATTGGCGAATTCCCAATTGCGGCAGATGTGTTAGGAAGTATTCTGGCCCGCATCGGCTCATCGGCAATCACCGTCAAGAGCGGCCGTGCGATCTTCGCTGAACTGCTGCAGCGACACGACGCAGAAAAATCGGGCCCGATGGGTACGGCATCGGGCGAGTTGGTCGTTGGACCTATCACCGCCGCTGGATTGGCAACATCGGCACCACCGGTGTTCACCGCGGCTGGGGCGGTTACGGTAGGATCAGTTACAGCGGCCGGCACGGCGACGTCCGACATCGACGCGCTCATTGATGAACTCGGACTGCGCCTGGTGTCGAACGACGGCGCGCTCGATGCGGCGATTGATGCGGCCCTGACGGCCAGCCCGCAGGCGGTCGCCGATTTCCAGAGCGGCAAGCAGCAGGCGCTGGGCGCCATCATCGGCAGGATCATGCGCGACCTGCGCGGCGCCGACGCCAAGCTCGTCCGAGAACGACTGATCGAACGCCTGCAGCAATAGCCGCCGACAGAATGCGGACGGCGCGATCAAGCGTGGATTCTCGCGATTTCGACTGTGGATCGGCAGGCGTTCGTCTGCGTCCATCTCGTCAATCTGCGTCATCTGCGTTCCGACCGATCGGCGCCGCATGCAATCCCCACGAACTCTTCCAACGTCGCACTGCGGCCCTGCGTAGAATTCAGCATGCTTGAGGGCCGTTCACACGGGTCGTTCGACTCCGCCGGCCGCGCATCGTTCACCGGGAGAAAACGTCCATGTACGCCTGGTTCACGGAATCGGCGTGGCCGCCGATCATGCTGCTGGCCACCATCGCCGGCGTCGGCATCGCGATGTTTCTCAGTTCGCAACGCGCGAAGTACCTCGCAGCGGCGCTGCCGCTGCTCGTGCTGGGGCCGATCCTGTACGTCGTGGAACAGCGCATCGTGACGGAGCGCGAACGTGTGGAGCGGGCGGTTGCGGGCGTCGCGAACGCCTTCGAGCATCACGACCCGATCGCCACCGTAGGCTACTTCTCCAATAACGCGGTAGCGCTGCGCCGCATGGTGCAATGGACGATCGACAACGTCGAGGTGACCGGCGATTTGAGCGTGACCGACCTGTCCATCACCATGCGAAACCAGGACAGTCGCGCCGTCTCGTTCTTCCGTGCGAACGGTCCTATTGCGGTGAACGGCTTCGGCGACGTGGGGCACCGCGCGACGCGCTGGGAACTGACGTGGCAGAAAGAAGGGGGAGAATGGCGGATTATCGACGTGCAGCGCCTCGATCCGATCAGCGGCGAGCAGATGGACCTGCTGGCGCGCAGCGAACGCGCCGCACATTGACGCCTCGCGCGATATTGTGAGCGCCCCCTTGCTAGCCGCGACCGTAAGGGAGCGCATCAGCGAGCCGCATCAACATCCGGCTTGGACGGCATCAATTCCAGCTGAATGACGGCGGAAAATCGGCGGTCACACTGCTGGCGGCCGCGCGCACGCGGCGGCGAAGAATATCGAGCAACAGGTCGCTGCGCACGTCAATCCGCGGCTCGTGCAGCAGTTCCAGCATTTCCGCCGTGTCCAGGCCGGCCGCAAAGGACAGCACGTCGCACAGCGCGCCGAGGCTCAGTTCTCCGTCCGCCACCAGCGGCAGGTCGGCCAGTTCGCCGCAGCCGGGGTTCAACTGCAGGAACAGCTCCAGTAGTTCGCGCCGCCGGCGCGGGCGGTCAATCATCGGCGGCGGCGAGTACACGTCGGGGAGAAGTTGCAGGCGCGCCTGCCGGAACGACTGCGTGGCCGGCAGTTCGGAAATCATGCGGGCACGCACCAGTCCCCGCAGCAGCAGGACGTAGCGGCCGTCGGGGAGCCGCTTGTCGACCTCGATCTGCGACAGGCACACCACGGGATACAGGGGCAGGTCGTTCTGTTCGTAACGCGCTTCCCAACCGGGCCGCAGCACCGCCATCGCTATCAGCCGGGGTCCGGCGAGGGCCTGCTCCGTCAGCAGGCGGTATCGTGGCTCAAAGACGTGCAGGGGCTGCACAACATTCGGCAGCAGCGCCACGCTCGGCAGCGGGAAGACCGGCGCAATTCCAGTGAAGCGTTCGAGCTGGGTTCCGGTGGTCAGCGGCATCGCCATTACGTGTCTCGCACGGTATGAATCAGTGGAATGAGTTGCACGTCGAGGCGGAGTCCGGTGGGGTAAGCGGCATGCGGCGCAAGCAGTTCGGCAAAGCAGGCCTGGAGGTCTTCAATCAGCCGCGCCACGTCGACGCCGCGGCGCTGCGGCCGGAAGGGTTCCAGATAACGCACCGCCGAAACAGCCATCTTGCGGGCTCCGCCCAGATTTCCCTCGCCAAAATGAAACAGGGCGACCGCGGCATGGATCAGCCCCTGGTAGAACTCGCGTCCTTCGAGCGTCTCCCCCCAGACTTCCTCCAGCACGTCGTGGCAGGCAAAGAACTCCCGGCCGTTGAACAGCGCGATGGCCTCCGCCAGACGCGGGTCACTTGCATCCATGGCATCGCTCAAGTCTGTCGGCAACGGCTCACTGCCCAATTCTAGCGCTGTTGCTTCTCCGAGGTCCATGAGGATTCTCGCCACACCGAACAATCCGGGGCATTTTTCTTGGCCAGAGAAACCAACGTCGTCAAAAAGCAACGTGTCGGCAAAGTCATCCGCCGGCTGGCGGATGCCTATCCCCGCGCCGTCTGCGCCCTGCACTTTCAGAATGCGTTTCAGCTCGTCGCTGCGACGATTCTCTCGGCGCAATGCACCGACGAACGGGTGAACATCGTCACCCCGGAGCTGTTCCGCCGCTATCCCACGCCGCAGAAACTGGCAGCAGCCGACCCTGCCGATGTCGAACGCATCATCCAGTCCGCCGGCTTTTTTCGCGCCAAGACCAAGAGCCTGATCGGCATGGCCCGGGGACTGGTGGAGCGCCACCACGGCGAAGTCCCGCAATCCCTGCCGGAACTCGTCGCCCTGCCCGGAGTCGGCCGCAAGACGGCCAATGTCGTTCTCGGCACGGCCTTCGGAATTCCGAGCGGTGTCGTGGTCGACACGCACGTCACCCGCATCACCCGACTGCTCGGCCTGACGAAATCGACGACCGCGGAGAAAATCGAACTGGACCTGATGAAACTGGTTCCGGAAGAGGAGTGGATCGACTTCTCGCACCGCCTGATCCATCACGGCCGCCGCATCTGTATCGCGCGGCGACCCAGGTGCCCCGAATGCCCGCTGCTCGAACTTTGCCCGCGAGTCGGCCTGCCTCCCCTGCAGGAGGGTTCAGGAATCGGGATTCGGGATTCAGGGAAAGCCCACAACAGAAAACGCAATCGGAAATCGAAAATCGAAAATCGGAAATCGAGCTGATCTGTGCTGCCGGTGGACTTTCGACATCCCGCCGTCTAACTTGGCGTCGGCCCGCTGCCCCGCGTCACCTCTCCGCCTGCCATGATCCTCACCGGTGAAGAAATCCGCGCCCGAATCGGATCGGACATCGTCATCGATCCGTTCGTGGAAGCGCAGCTCAACCCCAACAGCTACAACCTGCGGCTCCATAACGAACTGCTCGTGTACGAGGAAATCGTCCTCGACATGCGGCGGCCGAACCGCTTTCGCCGCTACGAGATTCCGCCGGAAGGACTCGTCCTCAGCCCGAATCAGCTGTACCTCGGCCGCACCGTGGAGCGGACCGAGACCCACAATCTCGTCCCAATGCTCGAGGGCCGCTCGTCGATCGGCAGGCTGGGACTGTTCGTCCACGTGACGGCCGGATTCGGCGACGTCGGCTTTCGCGGTTACTGGACGCTGGAAATGTTTGCCGTCCAGCCGATCCGCATCTACCCCGGCGTCGAGATCGCACAGATTTTCTACCACGCGATCGAGGGGGACGTCCGCGAGTACGCGAGCGAGAAGTACCAGAACAACCGCGACATCCAGCCGAGCCTGCTGTTCCGGGAGTTCGGCCAGGAAGAGGACCGCCAGATGCGGCTGGCGTTTGGACAGGAGAAGCCGGGTTGATGGAACTGCCGAAGTGAAGCTCGTCGCGGTCAGCGCCCTTGAGGTCCGCAGACGCGGGAATCAGGTGTTCGATGGTTGATCGCAAATCCTCGACATCTCGGCACTCGAAGCCGAACGCCGTCTTTCACGCCGAATTCCGTGACGATCTGCGGTACTGGATCGAACAGGATCGGAAAGTGGCGACTCGGCTGCTGGAACTTGTCGAGGCGGTGATTCGCGAACCCTTCAGCGGCATCGGCAAGCCGGAGCCGCTCAAGGGCCCGTTGGCGGGATGCTGGTCCCGACGAATCACCAGAGAGCATCGTCTGGTGTATGTTGTGGATTCCAGCGGCGTGCAATTCCTGCAGGCGCGCTATCACTACTGACTTCGACACGGCGCTACTTGCGAACGCCACGTTTTTGCAGGTCGCCGCCAAGTTGCTTTTCCAGCTCCGCAACCGACATCGGCTTTCCCTTGCCGGTCCGCGCACGGCGCAGAGCGGTCAGCAGGCGCTCCGCATTCTTCGGAGAACTCAAGAGGTGCGCCGTCTCCTGCAGACTGCGCAATTCGGCGGCCGGAACGAGCGCGATATCCTCATGACCGCGCCGTCGAATGACAACAGCCTCGCGGGTCGAAGCGACCTGATCGCAGAACGCCGCCAGATGGGCTCGCGCTTGAGTGTAAGTCGTTTCCGTCGCCATCAACTGCATCCCGAAGCCAATATGTACAGGATTACTGTACGTTGTGTCGTTCGCCTGGTCAATCCGGCTTCGGAACCCGCCTCTGCATCAGCAGCCACTCGTAAAACGCCGGGTCGTCGTAGACGGCCGGCCAGGAGATATGGCCCACACCGGGGAGCACCGTCAGCCTGGGACTGGCGCCCTCTTTCTTGAGCGCGTCGATCATCTCCAGCGTGCGTCGCAGCGGCACGCCTTCGTCGAGTTCTCCGTGAAACGCCCAGACGGCAACATGCTTGATGTCCTTCGCCCAATACGTTTCACCGCCGCCGCAGATCGGCGCGAGCGCCGCGAACCGGTCGGGTGCATCGAACGCCAGCCCCCACAGGGCGAAGCCCCCCATGCTCAATCCGGTGACGCAGATGCGATCCGGATCAACCTTGTACTTCTCGCACACGTCGTCCAGCAGCGCCAGCAGCGTGACCGACTGCCAGCGCTCGTCCTTCGGGCATTGCGGCGCGACGATGATCATCGGGAACTGCTTGCCGGCGGCGATCAGCTTCGGGGGGCCGTGAATCTTCAGCTGTTCCAGATCGTC
>JAEUIG010000516.1 GCA_016795125.1 Planctomycetaceae bacterium
CCGCAGACGTACAATATCGAGCAGTTCTTCAAGAATGGCACGCCCCCCTACCCGATCGAACGCACGCTGCTGACGAGTACGGTCCTCGATCTCGGATTGCATTCGATGAAGGACGGAGGAAAGACGATGACGGGCGACGCGCTCAGCATCCGTTACCAGGCGCCAGTCGATCCGGGCAACTTCCACGGGCGCTGGACGGATGCTTGTGGAGAGTAGTCCGCTCGCGCCGCGAGCGTATTCGACCGGCGCTGTACTCGGTCAGGCGTTCAATGAAAGTCGATTCCATCGGCTCGCGGAGCGAACCGACTACATGACGTGCGTTGCGGCCGGTATCCTGACCGTGCCGCACAGCGCGACCGCTGGTCTCCCTAGCGCCTCACCGAGCATCCTCGTTCCCAAGCTCCAGCTTGGGAACGCACACACCACCAGGCTCTGGTTGGTGTGCGCTGATCTGCGGTCCCACGGGGACAAACCCCGTGGCTCAATGCGTCGCCGAAATCAAAACGCCTTCCGGCTGTCGACCAGCAGCGTCACCGGTCCGTCGTTCACCAGTTCCACCTGCATGCTGGCCTGGAACCTTCCTGTCTCGACGTGAATCCCCTGCCCTCGCACTTCGGCAACGACCTGCCGATAGAGTGAGTCCGCCTTTTCCGGCGGCGCTGCTGCAATGAAGCTTGGTCGGCGGCCTTTCCGGCAGTCGCCGTAGAGCGTGAACTGGCTGACGATCAGCATCGCGCCGCCGACGTCCTGCAAGGCGCGGTTCATCTTTCCGTCGTCATCCTCGAACACGCGCAGGCCGATCAACTTTTGCGCGGTGTAGATGACATCCGCCTGTTCGTCGTCGTGCGCGACGCCAAGCAGGACGAGAAATCCGCGCCCGATCTGGCCGACGACTTCGCCGTCGACCGTCACGCTTGCCGACGTCACCCGCTGGACGACCGCGCGCATGGGAGTTCTCGATGAGATATGCGAAACCGCAAGCGTAAGCTGGCGACGAGTCAGCGGGCCGTTGCAGTGACGACTTTGTAGCCGCGGACGTCGAGCGACTCCTCGTTCGCAAACAACTGCGGCATGCGCGCCAGATGCCAATGGTCCGTCTTCGTGACGATGTGCACCCGTCCCCCCTTCTTCAGCGCCCGTTTCGCCGCCTGCAGAAAGATGTCCGCGATCTGGTAATGCGAGTAGTACGGCGGGTTGCCCAGGACGACGTCATAAGTCCCCGGCTCCCACACGCGGCCCTCCGCGTCCAGCGCGACGCGGACTGCCGACAGTTTCTGTCCCTTGGTCAACGCCTCATCCGTGACCGTGAGGTCGTTGAGCGCAGCTCCCTCGCGCATGCACGCGACCGCCCGTGCATTCGAATCGATCCCCTGCACGAACACATGCTCCGCCCGCAGAGCTGCCGCCAGCCCGACCACGCCCGAACCGCAGCCCATGTCCAGCACGCGCTCCCCTGCCCTGACTTCCATCACTTCCAGCAGGGCGCGGGCGCCCAAATCGAGTTGGCGATGACTGAACACGCCCGGCCGGCTCACCGCTTTCACCAGTTTGCCCTGATCGCGAAACGCAAATTCGCTCCGGAAGTCGCGCGGCCGCTTCAGCGGAACGCGTCGCCGCCCCCGATAGACGACGCCGCGCTTCCCCGGCTCGCGCGTGACTTTCGCGAACAGCTTCGACAGTTCCTCGTGCAGCCACTTGTCGTCGCGATTATCGACCGCCGTGACCAGCAGGCCCCCTTCCGTGAGTCGCTCGTAGGCATCCTGCAGAATGTTGCGAGTCAGTTCGGCCTCGCCGAACCGTGACACGGGGATCGCCGCCAGGTCGAACGGCCCTGCCGGCAGATCGGCCGTGCATTGCCAGTCGACCTCAACATCCGCTTCGGCCGCCAGATGCAGTGCCTGCTCGTACGGATGCAAATCGAGAAAGTGACACGCGACATGCGACGACGGCGACTGTCGCGCCAAGGTGGTCGCCAGTTGCCCCCACCCCAGCGAGGTGCACAGCATACGTTCGGCGGCAAGGCCGGCGCACGCATCGATCACGAGCTGCTCGGCGCGCGGCACTCGGACATCGGACAATTCTTCAGACTCAGATTCTGGCATGTCGCTCGCTTGCGGCTTCGCACTTACTTCGCTGTCGCGGCCTGCGGCCGCACTGAAATGTCAATCGTTTCATCGCCGCGCTTGATCGTCAGCTCGGCTTTGCCGTCGAGTCCCGCGGCCCAGTACATCACCCGCAGCGTGAGCGCATCCTCGACCGGAGCGTCCTCGACATCCTTGATAATGTCCCCCGCCTGCAGGCCGGCGACGGCCGCCGAACTCTCAGGTTGCACACTGACAACGTGGAATCCATCGGGCTGGGCATCGCCCATGACGCCGAGCGGCGGTGTGAACCGGTTGATGAACATCACTGCGCCGACGATCGACATGGCGATGGTGTTCTGGAGCATGTGCAGGATCATGGACGTGAGGATCGTCCGCCGCCAGGCATAAACGCCCCCCATCGCCAGGCCGAGCACGAAGATGGCGCCGAGGTGCAGGCCGCCGTAGTCGTGCACGATGGCGAACACGAACGCCTGCAGGCCGATCGCCGCGGCCAGGTGTAAGCGCCCGGCGAACGCCCGCATCACGAACCGGCGAAAGAACAACTCCTCGGCAATCGGAGCCCAGAGGCAGGCCATCAATGCCATGAACAGCAGGGCTGCGAAACTCCCTCCCAGCGCGAGGTCCTGAAACTGCTCCGGCACTCCCGGCTTCTCGCCCGTAACACCGATATACGTGGCCGCGAGCAATACGTTGATTGTCTGAACCACGATCAGGACGCCGAAGGCAATCGCGGTCTCGAGCAGGAGCCCCGTCCACCCCGGCCAGCCGCCGAACACGCGCCCCCCTGCCCTGCGAATGGCCCACAAAGGATAGAGAAGAATGAACAGCGTCGGCAGCACGCCCCCGAGCAGCAGGGGAATCCATTCCGACTGCACCGCGCCGTCGCGCATGAACCGGATGCCGATAAACCTCCACGCCAGCAGCAGCGCAACGCCCAGCAGAGCGTCCGGCATCAGCGGCGACCGGGTCTGCGTGGCGGTCCAGCCGTCCGGTGTCGGTTCGACCGCTGTCGGATTTATGTTATCGACGTCCACCCTGCCCTGTTCCGGTTCGTGCACGTTGGGGCCTCGTGCCCATCGTAGGGGCGCAATCGCCAATGTCTATGAGGAACGCGAAACCGCCAGAGGCGTCAGTAGACGGGGTGCACAGTTCGCGGGCGAAATCGCAGTGAGCTGCCGCTGCTTGCGTCGCGCGCCTGACCGGGATAGCTTGGGCGTCGGTTTTTCAGCCTATTCCCGCGCTGCGTGCGGCACGCCAGCGCGACCTGAGACACATTCTGACTGCCGGAGTGACGCGCGCATGACGAGTTCCGCCACCCCCTCCTCTTCCGCGGGCAGCATCAAACTCCGCCTGTCGGTGATGATGTTCCTGCAGTATTTCATCTGGGGGGCGTGGTTCCCGCTGAGCTTCCAGTACATTCCCGAACTCGGTTTCAGTGGCGTGTGGCTGGCGTTGATCTTCGGCGCGTTCAATATTGCCGCGTTCACGGCGATGTTTTTCTCGACGCAGTTCGCCGACCGGAATTTTGCCGCTGAGAAGTTCGTCGCCTTCAGCCACTTTGTCGGCGGCCTGGCGATCCTGGGGCTATTCTGGGTTCACGGAAGCGCAGCGGCGCCGGCGTCGTTCGTGGCGTTCTTCTCGCTGCTGCTGCTGCACTGCCTGTTCTACGTGCCCACCATTTCGATTACGAATTCGATTGCGTTCGCCAATCTGAAGGATCCGCAGCACGACTTCGGGCCGGTGCGGTTGTGGGGCACGATCGGCTGGATCGCAGCAAGCTGGCCGTTCATTTTCATCCTGGCCGACTGGTCGAAGATTCCGGCGTTTGGTTCAGTGCCCTTCGTCGATTGGCTCAGCGCCGCATTGAGCACATCCAAGACGGGTGAAGCCCTGCAGCAGGCGCGGAGTTACACGTTCATTGCCGCGGGGATTTCATCGCTGGTGCTGGCGGCCTTCAGCCTGGGACTGCCGCACACGCCCCCCAAGCCTGCGGCCCAGGCCGGCAATCAGCTCGCCTGGCTCGAAGCGATGAAACTGCTTCGGTATCCGTTCCTGCTCGTCCTGTTCGTGGTCACGTTCATGGACGCGACGATCCACCAGGTCTTCTTCCATCGCGTGCCCGACTATCTCGAAAAGGCCGTCGGCATTCCGGGCCAATGGATCATGCCCGTCATGAGCATCGGCCAGATTGCCGAGATCGGCACCATGGCGATCCTGGGATATGCGCTCAAGAATCTCGGCTGGCGGCGGACGATGATCTTCGGGATCCTGGGCCACGTCGCGCGGTTCACGGTGTTCGCGCTGTACCCGCATCCAGGAGTCGCCATCTCCATCAATATCCTGCACGGCATCTGCTACGCCTTCTACTTCGCCACGGTCTACATTTTCATCGATGAATTCTTCCCGAAGGACGCGCGTTCGAGCGCCCAGGGACTGTTCAATTTCCTGATCCTCGGACTCGGCCCGTTTGTCGGCAATTTCCTGGCGGGCGCGCTGATGGACATGTTCAAGACCGCCGACGGCGGCGTCGACTATCACAAGCTGTTCCTGGTCCCGGCCGGAATGGGCGCAGTCGCCGCGATCTGCCTGCTGCTCTTCTTCCATCCTCCCAAGGCCGGCGCGCCGAACGATCCACGCGTGGCGACGTCGGAAGGAGCAGACACACCGGCTCTGTGATTTCACGTGTGGGATTGCCCCACGCCCACTTCGACTGGCTTGGAGAATCGACTTTCGTGGAAGGAAGATTGCAAATTGAGGATTGCAAAATGCAATTTGCAAATCGAAAGAGTGAAGCGTCCGTAACCCAATTTGCAATTTGCAATGATCATTCTGCAATTTGCAATCTTCTGCCTTCCGTTCGTCGCAGCCATCGACTCGCCACTCCACCCGACTCCCGCCAATGCGTCAGCGTCTCCGCTGGACTCTCCGCTGGCGCCTCTCCGTCCTCTGGCTCCTCGAATGGGGCATCACCGGCACGCTGCTGACGTACCTGTCGCTGTACTTTGAAGAGAATCAGCTGCCGCTGTCGGACGTCGGCCCGTTGATGGCGACCGGCGCATTGGGACTCTGGGTCGCGCCGCTTGTTGTCGGCCAGATCTGCGATCGGTGGATGTCGGCCGAGCGCTACCTCGCGATTGCCCACTTCGTCGGCGGCGTCGCACTGCTCGCCATTCCCGTGGCGGTCAACGTCTACCGCGAAACGCAATCCAGCTATCCCATCATCCTGGCGCTGTTCGGCCTGTACGCGGCGGCCTACGTGCCGACGGTCGCTCTCGCCACCGCCCTCACGTTCCGGCACCTGCCCGATCCGAAACTGCAGTTCGGCGGCGTGCGGGTCTGGGGAACGATCGGCTGGGTGCTGGCCGGCATCGGCCTGTCGCTGTGGCTGGAGCGGCGCGACGTCGAAGCCTGGATGCGCACTCAGCATCCGGAGTGGAACGACGCCGTCGCTGCCATGTCTCGGCTGTTCCATTGGGCGCCGGCGCCGTCCAGTCGCGACGCCTTCCGCATCGCGGCGATGCTCTCGTTCACATTGAGCACGTTCTGCATTTTTCTGCCGCACACTCCGCCGGCCCGCACCGCCCGGGCCCGCGCCGCACCGCTGCAGGTGCTGACGATGTTCCGCAAGCGGTCGTTCGGACAGTTGATCGTCGCCAGTTTCGCGCTGGCGCTCGTCATTCCGCTCTACAACCTGGCGGTGCCGCCGCTGCTCAAGCAGTACGGATTCCGCCAGGACTGGATTCCGGCCGTCATGACCATCGGCCAGTTGTCGGAACCCCCTGCCCTGCTCCTGTTGTCCGTCGGACTGCGGCGCTTCGGCCTGAAGTTCACCTTCGGACTCGGCGTCGCCGCCTGGCTCGTGCGCTACCTGATCTTTGCCAGCGGAGCACCGTATCAATGGGTGCTCGCCGGCATTGCGCTGCACGGCATCTGCCATGTCTGCCTGATCATCGTCATCCAGCTGTACCTGGATGCCGAATGTCCGGCCGACCTGCGGAACAGCGTGCAGAACCTGTTCGCGTTCCTCACGCTCGGCGTCGCCATGCCGATCGGCCTGCTGCTCAGCCAGCCGCTGATCCGCCTGTGCACGACCGTTGTTGACGGGCGCAGCGTCGTCAACTTCCCGCTGGTGTTCCTGGCGGGTTCGATCGTGCTGACGGGGCTGATGATCGCCTACTGGTGGTGGTTCCAGTCGCCGCGAATGGAAGCGGTCGTTGCCGAGAGTGTGACGACGACGCAACCCGACTAGTGCAGCGTCACAGC
>JAEUIG010000527.1 GCA_016795125.1 Planctomycetaceae bacterium
CGGCCAGCAGCGCCTGAGACGTCGAACCGACGCCGCCGTGATGCACGAACGCCGCTGCCCGCGGCAGCAGCAGGTCGAGCGGCACATAATGGAAGTGCGCGATCGATTCGGGGAGCGCGGCGGGCAGTTGCTCGACATAGCCGGTGAGCAGGATGCCGCGACGGTTCAGTACGCGGCAGGCTTCGACGGCCGCGGCGAAGAACTCGTGTCCGTGCACGTTGGCCGAACCGGGTGTGAAGACGATCGGGGCGTCGCCCGCCTTCAGAAAGTCGTCGACTTCCGGGGGGAGGCCATTCGACGCGTCGGCGTTCCAGAGCGGAAAATCGGCCTGGATCAGGTTCGGGGGCCAGTCCGGCTGCGGGGGCGCATACCAATCCGGGAACAGGCAGACGACGCCGTCCGGACTGTTCCACCAGCGGGTGATGCGTTTCACCGGCGGCAGCCCCAGTTCGCGCCGCCATTCGTTGAGGAACGGGCAAACGGTGCGGTCGATGACGAATTTCTCACCGAGGCCGTACATCAGTCCTTTCAGCCAGCGCGGGCCGATGACGCCGGGCAGCGTGGGCGGTTCGTATGTGCTCCAGATGACCGCTGGTTGAACATGCAGCGTGATCAACGGGATCCCAAGCTTTTCTCGCGCCAGCATGGCGCCGAAGCCGAGGCAATTGCTGATCGCCACGACATTGCCGTTTCGCGCGGTCGATTCCTCATGAATCGCATATTGCCGCTTGAGAATCGGACTGAACGACCGAAAGATGTGGCGGAATGCGCGGCGGGGGTGCCACAAGTCGGGATTGCTGATGCAGGCCTGATAGTCCGCCTCGGTGCCGAGCGGCTCGAACGTCAGGCCGTAATTCTCGACCAGCGATCGAAAATGGTCGTTCGTCGCGAACAGGATGTCGTGTCCGCGCTCGCGGAGCGCGAGTGCGAGTCCGAGGATCGGGAAGACATCGCCGGCGCTGCCGAATGTCGAGCAGATGAAGCGGCGGCGTGGGTGGGCCGGCAAATCGGACCTCCTCTCTTCGCAATGGAAACGGAAAGTTGGAGTGCAGCCTTCAGCCTGCTGCCCTGAACGGTGCCCGCCTGCCCCGACAGCGACAGCAGGCTGAAGGCTGAACTCCAACGACGGCGACCTTCGGGAAAAACACTATCGCGCTGCGGTCATGGATTGACAACCGGTCGGCTGTCAGACAGCATAGAGATGCACTCCTTGAGAAGCCTCTCTCGTCTCGCCCGGTGAAGGATCGGCCCTGATTTCACGGAAGGTCTGTCGTGCCCTGTCCAGGGCGTTGTTTCGGGAAGCCTCGGCCGTCGCGTGCCCTTGCGCGGATTGCGGATTCCTGATCCCGTACCCCACCTGAGTTTTTCACCCAGACGTCGGATGGTTTCCCTCGGTTTCCGCGGTTCGATTCCGTGCTGCGCGTTGCGCACAGAATCGGGTTTGTGGCCGCTCCAGGCCGTGCGATGAGCGAACGTCACACCCCTGTCGTTGGATTTATCGGTGGAGTCGGTTCAGGCAAAAGCTCCCTGACGAAGTGGATCAGCGAAAAGCTGAATGCAGCAGTGATCAGCGCGGACGAAGCCGGACATCGAGCCCTGGAGCAGCCAGAAGTTAAAGAAAGAATTCGCGAACACTTCGGACCGGGCGTATTTGACGACGCGGATACCATTGTGCGGAGCCGGCTGGCGACGCGGGTGTTCGGCAGCGACGAACCTCAACAGGCAGCGCGGCGTCAACTGGAACAGATCGTGCATCCGGAAATCCGCCGGGACCTGGAGCGGCAGATTGCCGTGGCTGGCCAGTCCAGCGACCTGATTCTGCTCGATGCGGCAGTGATGCTCGAATCGGGATGGCGGGACGCCTGCGACGCCGTGGTGTACGTCGATGTGCCGCTGGAAGTGCGGCGGGAACGCGTGCAGCGAACGAGACGCTGGTCGGCCGAAGTCCTGGCAAGCCGCGAGGCGAGCCAATGGCCGCTGGACGTCAAGCGGGCCGCGGCCGACGTCAGCATCGACAATTCGGATTCGCTGGAACGGGCCGGACAACAATTCCTGAACTGGTATGAGACCTGGAGCCGCTCCCATCCACACGGCGGCGACAAACGGCGTATGAACTGAGACCATCGATCAACCCGCCCGCCGTCGATTTCACGCACGGCGGAGAACTGCCCTCTGGGATCGCGCCTCCGGAACAATGTTCCCGCGGCCGGCCCCGCCTGTCACTCCTGCCCTCCATCGGCCTCGCCGACGAAAGCCCTGCCCATGGCCAAGACCGCCAGATCCGCAGCCTCGCGCACGCGTGCCGCTGCCACAATCGAGAACGAAGACGTCGCCATCCCTGCGGTCGCCGAGCAGAACGGCAACACCGTCGCCGCATCCAACGGGGACAACGACGAGGACCTCGAAGAGATCATCAACCCGGCCGATGCGCGCTACGAGGAGGTCAAACGGGGCGATATTCACATCGCCGAGCTGCAGCGATTGACCATGAAGGAACTGCTGGAACTGGCCCGCAAGGAAAAGGTCAGCGAGTACACCGGCCTCAAGAAGCAGGACCTCATCTTCCGCATCCTCAAGGAGCGGACGAAGATGAACGGGCTGATGTTCGGCGAAGGGACGCTGGAAATCCTTCCCGACGGGTTTGGTTTCCTGCGCTCGCCCGACTATCACTACCTCCCCTGCCCCGACGACATCTACGTCTCGCCGAGCCAGATTCGCCGGTTCGGCCTGCGGAACGGCGCCACCGTCGCCGGCCAGATTCGGCCGCCGAAGGAAAACGAGCGTTACTTCGCGCTGCTGCGCGTCGAAGCCATCGAAGGGCACGACCCGAACCTGCTCACGGAGAAAGTGCCGTTCGACGACCTCACGCCCCTGCATCCGAAGGAGCGGATCAAGCTGTCGACCGCCGGCGACGAACTGAACACGCGGGTGGTCGACCTGGTCGCGCCGATCGGCTTCGGCCAGCGCGGCCTGATCGTCTCGCCGCCGCGCGCCGGCAAGACCGTCATCCTGCAGAAGATGGCCAAGGCGGTGTTGCAGAACTACCCGGACTGCTACGTCATCATGCTGCTGATCGACGAACGGCCGGAAGAAGTCACCGAGATGGAACGGCAGGTGAAAGGGCCGAACTGCGAGGTGATCTCCAGCACGTTCGACGAGCCGTCCGCCCGGCACATCCAGGTGGCCGAGATGGTCCACAACAAAGCCAAGCGGATGGTGGAGTACGGCTACGACGTGGTGATTTTCCTCGATTCCATCACCCGCCTGGCCCGTGCGTGGAACACCGAGGTCCCGCATTCCGGCAAGATTCTGACCGGCGGCGTGGACGCCAATGCCCTGCAGCATCCCAAGCGGTTCTTCGGCGCGGCCCGCTGCGTCGAAGAGGGGGGCAGCCTCACGATCGTCGCAACCGCCCTGGTCGACACCGGTTCGAAGATGGATGAAGTCATTTTCGAGGAGTTCAAGGGGACCGGCAACACCGAGCTGCACCTCGACCGCCGCATGGTCGAAAAGCGAATCTGGCCGGCGATCGACGTCAACAGATCCGGCACGCGTCGCGAAGAACTGCTGATGAACGACGACGAGCTGAAGCGCGTCTGGCTCCTCCGCCGCGTGCTGAACGACATGAATCCGGTGGAGGCGATGGAACTCCTCGTCAACCGCATGCGGCGGACGAAGACGAACGAGGAATTCCTGATGACGATGAATCTGAGCTGAGGTCGATTCATTCATGCCCCACGTGATCGAAGGAAGCTTGAAATCTGCCGCCGGCGAACGGTTTGCGATCGTCGTCGCGCGGTTCAACGACGTCGTGACCCGCAAGCTGCTGGACGGAGCGGTTGTGACACTCAAGGAGTACGGTGTCGCCGACGACCGCATTACGGTGGCGTGGGCCCCGGGTTCGTTCGAGATCCCCTTGATTGCCGACGGGCTGGCCCGCAGCGGGCGGTTTGCGGCCGTGATCTGTCTGGGAGCGGTCGTGCAGG
>JAEUIG010000532.1 GCA_016795125.1 Planctomycetaceae bacterium
CGCGTCGTGATCGACGAATGTCTGGAACTGGCTAGAAAATTCGGCAGCGACCAGTCGGCGCAGTTTGTGAACGGCGTGCTCGACAAGCTCGTACCGCCGGAAAAGCGTGGCGAAACCACCACCGTGGAGTAGGTCCGGCTGTGCCGGACACAAACCGCTGACCTGCGACATTGACGATCGCGATCTGTCAGGCACCCACCAGCCCGAAGCGCCAGCGAGGGCGTTCCGTTGCCTGGAGTTTCGCCCTCGCTGGCACTACGGGCTAGTGAGAGCACCAGACAAATCGTGCGGGTCAGACTCTACGGCTCGCTCCAGCACGTCGTAGCCTGCTGGTTGCAGGCCATAACGACTGTAGACCTGGCGTGCGGCGGTGTTGCGCTGATCGATGTACAGCCGCAGTGCGACGACTTCGGGGTCTGATTGCGCCAGGTTGAGCACATGCTCGAACAACGCGCGGAACACGCCCCTGTTGCGGAACTCCGTTCGCACGTAGACGCTCTGCAGCCACCAGACCATGCCGTTGCGCCAGTCGCTCCATTCGAACGTGTGCATGATCTGGCCGGCAATCGCGCCGTCGATTGCTGCGACGTAGTAGCGGCCTTTCGCGGGATCGGCGAGCAGCGCCGAGACGCCCCGCGACAACTGCTCTCGATCGAGCAACTTATGTTCGGTTTCTGCCGCCAGCTGCAGGTTGAACTCGATAATCGCCGGCAGGTCCGACGTCGTGGCGGCGCGCACGGTTGGCGGAACGAATTGCATCGAAATCCTGCGGGATTGCTGCCAGTTTGAGCAGATCAGCATATCGGAATTTCTGCAGGATTTCAGCGTGCCGAGTCGCATCGCGCGCGTCGTTCCGATTGCGCCGGAGCCTGACGGCAGGCACCGCGAAATCCCAGGCGATCAGGCAATCTCCGCCTGTAAAAATGGCGATACCTAGTCAGGTGCAGCGGTCAGTCAAACCTGATCGGTCGCGCAAACCTGACGACTCGCCGGCCACATCGGTGAATCCGGTCCCCGGCCCAGGTCCAATCGCCGCCGCACAATCC
This sequence comes from Planctomycetaceae bacterium, assembly GCA_016795125.1. Taxonomy (GTDB): domain Bacteria; phylum Planctomycetota; class Planctomycetia; order Planctomycetales; family Planctomycetaceae; genus JAEUIG01. Next base: position 1,047 of record JAEUIG010000532.1, read on the forward strand.
ATTCTGCTTCCCCCCCTTTGACGAACAGTCGCAAGGAGAACACTGTGACCCATAGCATCTTTCCCACGGGAGAGGGCAACGGCTTGCGGACGCGGTTGCTGAACTGGCTTCGCCGATTCCACTGGCCCAGCGTGGTTTCGGGAGCCGCCATCGGCTTCGCCGCCCTGCACATCCAGACGACGACTCCCCTGCTCACGCAGATCAAGCAGCTGGAACACCGCGTCGCCACGGTCGACTCCCGGATGTACCAGCTCGTCGGCAACACCCGCGACGCCGAGCACGCCAGCGATCTGCTGGGCGTGCTGATCACCCAGGGCGAACGGGTCGCCGCCGCCCGTGAAGCACTGGAGTCGATGGACGACCTGCAGCAGACCCTCACGGTGTACGCCCAGCAGGCCGAAGAAGCGCAGGCCGTTGCCGGTCGCTGGCACGAACTGGCCGGCAACCTGATTGCGGCACAGAACGACCAGGCCCGCATCACGCAGGCCATCGAGCAGATCGACGCACTGCAGCAGGACGTTATCGCCCTCGGGACAACCGCCGCAGACGGCCAGTCGGACATCGCCGCTTCCCGCACGGTTCTGACGGAAGTGACGAATCTGCAGCAGCAGATCGCCGCAGCCGCGGAATCGAATGCTTCCGCCCGCAATGCCCTGGAGAACATCGACGCCCTGCAGAACCGGCTCGTCGCCGGAACCGAGAAGCTTGGCGAAGCCCAGCAGTCGGCCGATCACTTGATCGCGCTGCAGACGAGCCTGTCGTCGCTGCCGTCACTCGACGCGGCGCGCGGGAATGCGGAACAGCTGATTGCGCTGCAGCAGACACTCGGCACTGATGCGCGTCTGAACCTGGCCTCCGCGACTCAGAATGCGGCGACGTTGCTCGCGCTGCAGGAGTCGCTGGCAGGCCAGTCGGAAGAAATCGTCGCGGGCGTTGAGAACCTCGAACTGCTGTCGGAATTCCAGGCCGAGCTGGCCGTTCAACTGTCGCAGGTCGAAGGTCTGCGTCGCCAGTTGAACGAACTCTCGTCGCTGGAAACGTCGCTGTCGCGGACCGTTGCAGCTCTCGAGCCGATCACGAAGCTGGGCGACATCCGGTACATGGATGACGCGGAAGTGCGTCAGATCGCGCGGACGCTGCTGGATCGTCGCCGCGAGCGGATCGCGTCGGCCGAATCAAAATACGATGGAGCCGTGGAACCAATGGCGGAAGCAGCGGCGACGGAAGTGCGGGTGCCTGAACCGTCGGCGGAATGACGGGTCAGACACGACAGGGCGTCCACCCGGATTCACCCCGGTTGCCGATCGGCAGCCGGGGTGCATCTGTTTGTGCCGACGGCAACAGCCTACAGCTGGCGAAGCCGCGCACCCCCGTAGTCAGTGTTGAGGCGGCCACCGCACGACGAACACATAGAGCGCAATCCACTGCAGCCCAATCAGCAGAATTGTGACAAGCAGGCGCAGTGACAGTCGCTCCAGCGGGACGAGCCGAAGCACAATCGTGTACGACAGCAGCATCATCACCGGGACGAGGAACTCAATGCTCACCGGCGGCGTCTGGCTCCAGTGAATGGCCCGCAGGTGCAGCCACGCCACTGGCGCGGTGAGCATTGCGACGATTGCCCACAGTGATGGACGTGCCTTCTGCATCGGCATCTCCGTGCGCGGGTGGCCCAGACGCTCCTGCGTCTGGGCGGCGAAGCCGCAAGAGGCCGCTCGGAACGCTGACAATTTCAAGGTTGGGACCGGGAACTCTCCAGATTTCCCTCACTTCAATTGCCCGCCGACGAACTCATACGCCGCCTCCCGCGCCACCAGCGGGAAATCATGCGGCGATTCCGGGTACACCTCCTCCAGCTTCGACTCCATGCCATAGAGCTTATAGACGAAGGCCGCCGAATCCATGACCTCCTTCACGCCGGTGACATCGAAGTCGTCGTCACCGGTGGCGGCGCTGGCGAAGAAGGCGCGGGGGGCGAACGTCCCCACGATCTCCGCGAAATCGAATGGCATCCGGTCGGGGTCGTTGTTGTAGACGCTCGCGATGCGCGGCATGTAACGCTCGCCGGTCCAGCTCGGCAGGTCGTCTTTGTGGAATCGCGTAAACCCGCAACTGGAGACGATCACTTTGAGGCGCGGCTCAAACGCTCCAAGAAACATGGCGTTGTGTCCGCCGAGGGAGTGGCCGATGACGCCCATGCGCTGCGCATCAACCTCCGGTAGCGATGCGAGCAGGTCGACGGCCCGAATGTGATTCCAGATCGCCTGCATTGTTCCACTGGCGTACTGCGGATGGTCTGCCAGCTTCCATTCGTATTCGCCGAGCGACGGGAAGTCGGGCGACAGCGTGATGTAGCCCCGCTGCGAGAGTTCCAGCGCGTAGTGCAGGTTCGGGCTGCCGCCGAGTCCCACCGGTTC
>JAEUIG010000540.1 GCA_016795125.1 Planctomycetaceae bacterium
CCCACTCCCTTGCCGAAACCGCCGCCGCGGCGACCGGAGATCCAGGAAGTCGCGAGGGCGGCCACGATCGCCGGACCAAACCAGATCGCCAGCAGCCTGGCCGTAGCGGCCGGGCTGTAGTCTCCGCCCCACGATGACAGCATCGGACCAAAGTTCTGGATGAACATGAGAGGAACTCCGACGTACGTCCGCGATCCGGATCAGAAGGCGGCAGGCAATGACCTCAGGGCGGATTCGGCGCTGATTCACAACGCCAAATCGTGAGAGGAATTCTGTTCGCGACTGACAGCCGATCATTCACCTTCGCTGCTCCGGTGCTCTATCATGCGGCTTTCGCCCTCCGCACTCAATTGGCGCGAACTCAATGACTCGATGGATTCACTCGGCGGCAATCGTCTGCTCGATCACCTTCAGCGCTCCGGTGTTCGCACAGCGGCTGGAAGTCCCGCGCGCTCAGGACAAGCCGCCCGGTCCGCCGCTGTCTCCTGCCGAAGCGGTCGCCAGGATGGTGGTGCCCGCAGGATTCTCGGTGGAGGTCGTCGCCTCCGAACCGCAGATCGCCAATCCGGTGGCGATGTTCATTGATGAGAAGGGGCGGTACTGGATCACCGAGAGCTTCGAGTATCCGCGACTCGATGCCGGGCCGGGCCGTGACACCGTCAAGGTTCTCGAAGACACCGACGGCGACGGGGCGTGCGACAAGGTGAACGTGTTCGCCGAAGGGCTGAACATCCCGTCGGGCGTCGCGGTGGGCTACGGCGGGGTGTGGGTCGCGAATTCGCCAGACATCCTGTTCATGCAGGACACCGATGGCGATCTCAAAGCGGACAAGACGGAAGTCGTGGTGACCGGGTTCGGCCGGACGGATACGCATGAGCTGCCGAACTCGCTGACGTGGGGGCCGGACGGCTGGCTCTATGGACTCAACGGCGTGTTCAATCACTCCGATGTTCGCTACGCGGAGACGAATCCGAACTACAAGGCGGATCACCCGGGCTGGCAGTTCACGTGCGCGCTGTGGCGGATTCATCCGCGGACGCGCGAGTTCCAGGTGTTCTGCGAGGGAACCAGCAACCCGTGGGGCGTGGCGATCAACGAGGAAGGGGAGTTCTTCGTCAGCGCCTGTGTCATCGATCATCTATGGCACCTGGTCGAGTCCGGCTACTACGTCCGGCAGGGGGGGCCGTACCCGCCGCACACCTGGCCGATCGAGTCGATCGTGGAACACACGCACCAGAAGGCGGCGTACTGCGGCATCACCTGGTTCGACAGCGACGCGTATCCGGAGGAGTACCGCAAGGTGCTCTACATGGGGAATATTCACGGCGGCTGCATCAACGCCGATGTGCTGACCCGCAATGGTTCAACGTACAACGGTGCCGCGCACCCCGGCTTCCCGGCGCCGGAAGGCGCGTTCGAGGGTGTGGATCGCGAAGCGGTACGAAAGCTTGGCGACGGACCCGATGCCCGGCTCGCCGATTTTCTGACCGCCAACGACGCGTGGTTCATGCCGGTCGTGCAGAAGACCGGACCAGACGGGTGCCTGTACATCCTCGACTGGTACGATCGCTACCACTGCTACCAGGACGCCCACGCCGACCCGGAAGGGATCGAGCGCGCGAAGGGGCGGCTGTACCGCGTCCGTTACAAGGACACACCGCACGCGCAGCCGTTCGACCTGGCGCAGAAATCCGATGACCAGCTGATCGCACTTCTCGCCCACCCCAACGTCTACATGCGCGAAACGGCGCAGCGTCTGCTGGGCGAAAATAATGATCCGATTACTGCCGGCAAGTTGCAGAAGATCGCACTCGATGGACAGCGGGCGGATGAGCTTCAACGTCGCGCGCTGTTCGCGTGGGCGGGATTCTCAAGTTCTGCACGTCCGGCGCTGGCGCTCGCGACGCAACCTGCTGATCAGCTCGATGCGGCGATTCGTCCCTTTGCCGTGCGGCTGATGTTTTCTGATCCGGAGTTCCGGTCGCATGTCACGCAGTCCATTTTGTCGCAGCCCGATGCCGCCGAACACATCGACGGCTGGCTGGCGAACAGCGACACGGCGGATGACGCGGTGACGCATCTGCAGTACGTCATCGGTGCGGCGAAGCTGGATGATTCGCAGGTGCTGCGCGTGCTGGTGCACCGGCTGGCGCACTGCGGCGACGATCCGCTGATCCCGCAGGTCGTCTGGGAAAACCTGCATCCGCTGATTGCGGATCACGGACCGGAACTGCTGGCGATCCTGAAGGAATACGACCTGAAGCAGTACCCGAACGTGGCGGAGCTGTTGCCGCGGGTGACTCAGCGATTGCTGGACAAGAAGCCCTGACGATCAGGACTACGCATTTTTCCCTTAATGCAGGTATTATGAACGCATGAGCGCCTTCGACCGAATCACCTCCGACCCGGCAGTCCTCGGCGGCAAACCGATCGTCCGTGGCACGCGCATCAGCGTCGAACTGATACTCGAATGGATTGCGTCCGGCGCGACGCGGGATGACATTGTGCGCAAACATCCACAACTGGCTGTTGCTGATGTCGAACAGGCGCTCGAATACGCTGCGGCATCGTTGAGGAACGAGGTCCTGTTGTCCTGCCAGGTGGCGGGATGAAGCTCCGGCACTTTGCGCTGCTGACCGACGAGAATCTCGACCCCGACGTGGTCCAGTGGCTGTCCGATGCGGGATTCAATGTGCTGGATGTCATTCGTGCCGGCCTGCAAGGAACTGCTGACCTCGAAATCCTGCGACTGGCGGCCTCCGAGCAGCGGGTCGTTGTGACTCACGACGCCGATTTCGGCCGGCTGGCCATCCTTCAAGGAGAACCGGTCGTCGGCATCGTGTATGTCCGCCCCGGTCACTTCGATCCGCAGTACACGATTGATTCGCTGACCAGCTTGATGGGAGTTGACCCGGAATTGTCGCCGCCGTTTCTGCTTGTCGTCCGCCGAAGGGGCGTGCAGATCGACATCCGCATTCGGGGGTTGCCATAGTGGCATCGCGAGTTCGGTAAGCGCTCTGGAGGTAATCCAGGTGAGTGAAAGATCGCTGATGTATCGATACGCCTTGTTCCTTGCTCTCTTCGCGAGCGCTGCCGAGTTGCGTGCAGCAGGTTTCGCCGCTGATGTTGCTACATCCCCCGTCGACGCCGTCATCCCTCTCCTCGATCTCGTTCTCGACGCGGATGAGGGGACGGCGCGGGAGTGCCTGGGCATCGTGACCCGCGCCGCGCAGAACGGCGAGCTCTCGGCCGAACGGCTGGCGGCCTTGCGGGAACAGCTTGGGCCGCGGTTGAATGCGATTCTCGGCAGCACCGACCATCCGCTGCGATTCGACGCCGCGCTCCTCGCAACCGTGTGGCAGGATCATGAAGCGACACGCATTGCCCGTGAGACGCTGGCGAACCCCGAGGCGGCCGGCGGAGCGCGGATTGTCGCGCTGCAGTCGCTGATCGCCGGAAGCGATGAGCATGCATTCGCCGATGCGCAAGGGATCCTGAACGACGGCCAGAATGCCGTCGACCTTCGCCAGCAGGTCCTCGGCTGCCTGGGACGGCTCGAATCGCCCGACGTGGCGACGTTTGTCCTGGCGAAGCTTGACGACTTCGAACCGGAACTGCGGACGCGTGCGCTGGAACTCCTCACCCAGCGACCGGAGTGGAGTGCGCCGCTGCTGGCAGCGATTGCGGACAAGCGGATGAGCAAGGACGTGCTGAACCTCAACCAGCTGCGACGCATTGCGTCGTTCGACGACCCGCAGGTCAAGGAGCAGTTCACGGCGATCTACGGAGCACTCCGCGAGGGGCGCGATCCCGACCGCGAACGACTGGTGAAGCTGATGAAGAACTTTCTGGAGGCGGTGCCCGGCGATCCGCATCGCGGCGAGACGGCGTTCAAGAAAGTGTGTGCCCAGTGTCACAAGATTTACGGCGAAGGCGCGGAAGTCGGTCCCGAGATCACGCTGAACGGCCGCAACAACTGGGATCAGCTGATCTCCAACGTCTTCGATCCGTCGCTCGTCATCGGCGCGGGTTACCAGGCGCGGCAACTGCTGACGGTCGACGGCCGCGTGCTCACCGGGCTGCCGGTCGAGGAGAGCGATCAGCGGGTTGTCCTGAAGGTCCAGGGAGGCAAGATCGAGACGATCGCCCGCGACGACATCGAGGAGTACAAGGTCAGCGAAGTCTCCCTGATGCCGGAGGAGCTGGAGAAGCAGCTTACGAAGCAGGAGATTGCCGACCTGATGTCGTACCTGGCGCTGGACAGGCCGCCGAGTGATCCGGCGGCGAAGTATCTGCCGGGGGCGCCGGCGCCGAAGCGATAGATTCGCCGCTTCTCGCGGAAGTATCGCAACACAGAGGGCACAGAGAGGTGTCTGCTTAGATCCCATCCGAGAACTGCAAAACAACCGGGTGGCCGGGGTTGGAGCAACGCGAAACCCCGGCGAACACACACCGGGGCTTCCCTTCGGTCCAGCCCCGGCCACCCCGTTCCGGTTTCCGGATAGGCCCTTAATATGAGTTCGCTCGCATGATTGACACTGTCGGACCGCTGGTGATCGGGCTTGGGGAAGTGCTGTGGGACCTGTTCCCGGATGCGCAGAAGCCTGGGGGAGCGCCGGCGAATGTGGCGTTCCAGGCCGGGCAGCTGGGCGGGCGCGGCGCGGTCGCTTCGCGCGTGGGCCGCGGCGAGCTGGACAGGTATGTGGATGAACGCGGAAACGTGTTCGACCGTCTGGGCGATCGTCTCGTGAGTTACCTCGGCGAACGCGGACTCGATCTCTCAGCGTTGCAGCGGGACGACAGGCATTCGACCGGCTGCGTGACGGTCGACGTGAGCGATCCGCATCACCCGCGATACACCATCCACGAAGGGGCGTGGGACTTTATCGCAGCGGATCGTGCGCTGGTGGAGCTTGCCGGCCGCGCCGATGCCATCTGCTTCGGCAGTCTGGCCCAGCGCTCGCCGGACAGTCGTGCGGCGATCCATGCGGCACTGGCGGCGGCAGGGCAGGAGTGCCTGACTGTGTTCGACGTCAATTTGCGGCAGAACTGGTGGGACATCGAATGGATCACCAGGTCGATGCAGGCGGCGGACGTGCTAAAGCTGAATCACGACGAGGTCGCCACGCTTGCTCCGCTGATGAACGCGCCGGCCGAGCCGCTGCGATTTGCACGCCACGCCCAACAGGCGCATGGGATCGAGACGGTCTGTATTACCCGCGCCGAGCATGGCTGCCTGCTGGTGCGCGGCGACGAGACGGTCGACCTGCCGGGAATCAAAGTGAATGTCGTGGACGCCGTCGGGGCGGGGGATGCGTTCAGCGCCGCGCTGATCATCGCCACGTTGCGGAACTGGCCGTTGCAGAATACAGGTGAGCTGGCGAACCGTGTCGGGGCGCTCGTCGCATCGCGGCCGGGGGCGATGCCGGATTTGCGGGAGGAGCTTGCGGGGCTGCTGACGGAATTGTCGCCGGCGTAGGTTGCGAAACCGCCAGCGACGTTGGTTTGTCGCTTTTGTCGCAGTGGACGGAATGAATGCAGAAGCCGCTGGCTGTTTCCTGGTGGACCGAGGCGCGGCCGGTGATCGGCATGCTGCATGCGCCGCCGCTGCCGGGGAGTCCGCGCTATGACGGCGACTGGGCCGGCGTCGTGCGGCATGTCCTGGCCGATCTCGAAGCCCTGACGGCAGCCGGCGTTCAGGGCCTGATGCTGGAGAACTTCGGGGATGCGCCGTTTTTTCCCGACCGCGTTCCCGGCGAGACCATTGCCTGCCTCACGCGTCTCGCCGTCGAAGTCCGTAGTCGGACCGAACTGCCGCTCGGCATTAACGTGCTGAGAAATGACGGCGTCGCGGCGATTGCCGTCGCCGCCGCAGCGGACGCGGACTTCGTGCGGGTGAACGTGTTGTGCGGTGCGCGCGTCACCGACCAGGGACTGCTGCAGGGAAATGCCCACGAAGTCCTGCGAGCGCGTGAGCGTCTCGGCGCTCGGCACATCCAGATCCTCGCGGACGTGGACGTGAAGCATTCGGCTCCGCTGGCCCCGCGCCCGCTGGCGGAAGAGGTCGAGGAGACGCTGGCGCGCGGCGGAGCCGATGCGATCATCGTGTCGGGAACGGCGACCGGAGCGCTGCCCGATCTGCAGCATGTGCAGGCCGCGAAACGTGCGGCCCGAAGCGCGCCGGTGATCGTCGGCAGCGGCGCGACGTCCGCGTCGCTGCCTGAATTGTGGCCGCATGCGGACGCGTTCATCATCGGATCGTCGTTCAAGGCCGACGGCGTCGCTGCGAATCCCATCATCGCGGAGCGCGTGCGGGAGGTGCTGGCAGTGCGAGCGAATCTGTTGCGCTCGTAGGGTGGGCTGTGCCGACGAGTACGGTGCGTCTCGACGCACTTTGGCTGCTGCGTGCGGTGCGGCGAGCCGCACCCTACGTTCTGAACTCCAACGATTCAGATGCGATGCTCGGCGCGCTCGAAATAGATCAGCTGTGGAATGGCGGCGATCGAATCCGGGTGATACAGGCGCTGAAGGGCTTGCGGGTCGAACAGTTCGGCGTGCAGGCGCGCATTGCGGCAGCGCTTGTTGAGTCCGGTCGTGCGCCGGCCTACCGCGGAATCCGGGTCGAACGTCGTCGTCGGCGCGCCGATCTCCCGGGCCAACGCGGAATAAAACTCGCCGCGCGTCACCGGGCGGTCGTCGCAGATGAGAATGACCTGCGAAGTCTCGCGCCCTTCGACGACCTTGCAGACGAGTGCGTCCGCATCATCGACGTGAATCAGGTTCAGCCAAGCGTCCGGCGATCCGGCGACCGGAGTGCCCGCCCGAAGCTGGTCGACGCGGCCGATCAGGCGTCCGGGGCCGTAAATGCCGGCGAGGCGGAGGATTGTGAGCCGGCATGAGCTTGCCGGCGCGTTGCAGATCTCCTGTAGATTCTGCTCGGCTTCCAGCGTGAGCCGGCCCCCTTCGGTCGTTGGTTCCGTGGCAGAGTCTTCGTCGATCCACGCCCCGTCGGACTGACCGTACACGCTGGTGCTGGAGATATAGACGATGTGCCGGACGCGCGTGTGCATCGCCCGCACGAGGTTCGTGACGCCGTCCACCAGCAGCGTCCGCTTGGGAACTCCGCTGCCGGCATCATGGGCGAGGGCGATCAGCATGACGTCGGCCGCCGGGAGCGCCGCCAGCGTCGCCGGGTCGAGGACATCGCCGACGATCGGCGTATGCCCCTGATCCTTGATCGACGCCCCTTTTTCCGGCGAGCGCGTCAGGGCGGTGATCCGATGCCCGTTCTGTTCGAGGTCGGCGATCCGGTGGCCCAGGTAGCCGTACCCGACGATGAGAATGTGCAACCGCTCGTACGGCTCGTCGTCAGTGCCCTCGGCGACTTCATCGTGGAATAGTTCGCTCATGCGTGGCTGTTCAAAGGACATCTTCGTCCGGCGGCGAGCCGGCCCGGTCGACTCTAACATCGTAGGAAATCCGCCGGGTTGGAATCGCCGATGCCAGCGTGGGCCATGCGGCGAGAATCCGCTCCAAAGCTTCGGTCAACGTGGGAACGATTTCGGCGTCCTCGGGAAACTTCCGTAAACACTCCATCGAGTTGTTGTTGAGGCTGTACAGCAGGACGTAGACCTTCGCCCGCAGTCGTCGCATGAAGTATCCCAGGTCGGTCGATCCCAGGTCGGTTCGCTGGAGCACCACTTCGTCGTCGCTCCGCACGCGCTTGAGCCGCGCCAGCGTATTGCCCTGCGTGCGATAGAGGTAGTCGAACGCAAAGGCCCGTCGCAGTCGTCCCTCGGGATCGAAGTGGTAGCAGGGCTCGGCGCCGAAGTAGATCGACCAGGCGCCGTTCGCCCGGCGCCCGGCGACGATCACCTCAGACTCGTCCCACGACTCAAACTCGAAGCGCGTCGTCAGGGCCGTTGCCTCGGCGAACAGGTCTTCGCGATTCTCTTCGTGCCGCGCCATGGGACTTCATCAACCGCATGATCGGCCGTCGCCGGCCGCTGAATCCAAGTCAGGCAGTGCCGGAGGTCACCGGTTC
>JAEUIG010000590.1 GCA_016795125.1 Planctomycetaceae bacterium
CGCTCCCTAGCGCCAGATTCACCACGGAGTACACGGAGACCACGGAGAAGAATCAGGAGTTGAATACTTTCTCTCCGTGTACTCCGTGGTGAACTTCCTTCCGCTGCGAAGACTGGCGCGAATGGAATTCCTCTATGGACGGTGCACAGCAATTATTGTGCAAAGCCGCCTCGCCCTCCCTCACGCGTGGCTCGCCTGATTCGGAGGCCGTTGCGTATGCGGGAGCAACCAGTTCCCTCACAATTCAGGCCAGCCGTCGCTGCACTTCGGCGACGACGTCCGTCGCCGGGATGCGGGTCTGTTCCAGCGAGTCGCGCTCGCGCAGAGTGACGGTGCCGTCGACCAGGGTCTGGTTGTCGACGGTGAAACACCACGGGGTGCCGATTTCGTCCTGGCGGCGGTAGCGCTTGCCGATCGCCGCCTGCTCATCATACGCCGCCGCGATGCCTGCCCGTTTGAGCGCGAGGTAGATTTCTCGCGCCTGTTCGGGCTGCCCGTCCTTCTTGACCAGCGGAAAGACGGCCGCCTTGACCGGCGCGAGCCGCGGGTGAAACCGCATCACGACGCGGGTCTGCATCTGCCCCTTGTCGTCCGGCGCAGAATCCTCCGCGTAGGCTTCGCAGATGAACGCCAGCGTGGCGCGGTCGGCGCCGGCCGCGGGTTCGATGACGTGCGGCACGAACTTCTCGCGCGTCTGGTCATCGAAGTACGCCAGGTCTTTGCCCGAGCCGCGGTACTTGGGCTCGCCGCTGGCCGTCTGTTCGACGACGAGGTTGCCGCCGGCGTCTTTCACCAGCTTGCCTTCCATGTGCGAGCGGAGGTCGAAGTCGCCGCGGTGTGCGACCCCTTCCAGTTCGCCGAATTCTCCCTCGTCGAGGAACGGGAACGCGTATTCGACATCCGCCGTGCCGACCGAGTAATGCGACAGTTCGTCCTGTGCGTGATCGCGCAGCTGCAGCCGGTCACTCTTGATGCCGAGGTTGACGTACCAGTTGTAGCGGAAGTCGCGCCAGTATTCGTACCACTGCCGGGACTGCGACGGATGGCAGAAGAACTCCATTTCCATCTGCTCGAACTCGCGCGAGCGGAACGTGAAGTTCCGGGGCGTGATTTCGTTGCGGAAGCTCTTGCCGATCTGCGCGATGCCGAAGGGCACCTTGACGCGGGTGGAGTCGCAGACGTTCTTGAAGTTGACGAACATGCCCTGCGCGGTCTCGGGGCGAAGGAAGGCCGCGTCCGCGTCGGTGCCGAGCGCGCCGAGAATTGTCTTGAACATCAGGTTGAAATCCCGCGGCGCGGTCAGAGTGCCGGGCTGCGTCGCCTCGGGACCAATCACCGAGCCGTACTGTTCGAACGACAGCGTCGCGAGGCTCGTGCTCTCGGACTGCCACTGCAGCTTGTCGGCTTCCTTGGACCGCATGCCAAACAGCTTGAGTGCGCGCTGGGTGAGCGCGGCGTCCAGTTCCGGACCGTCGGCGACCGCCGTCAGGAACAGCCGGGCAGGCGCCGCGTCCCCGACCTTGCCTTCGATCCACCGGCCTTTGACGTGATCGACGCGGTAGCGGCTCTTCGATTCCCGGCAGTCGACCATCTTGTCGACAAACATGTCGTAGTGCCCGCTGCACTTCCAGACCTGCGGATGCATGATGATCGACGTCTCGACGCCGACCATGTGATACGCCGTCGGCGCGCCGTCCGGCACGGTCCACGGGTCGTTGGAGCCGACCATGTCCTGCCACCAGGCGTTGCGCACATTCCGCTTCAGCTCGACTCCCAGCGGACCGTAATCCCAGAAGCCGTTGAGGCCTCCGTAGATTTCGGAGCTTTGAAAGATGAATCCGCGCCGCTTGCAGAGCGCGACGACTTTGTCCATGAGCGCGGAACGTTCAGAAGCAGGCATGGTGAGGTTCGTGTGATGTAGTCCGCTCGCTCCGCGAGCGGAGCGCGCCGACGCTGAAATCAGAACAACCGGCTCGCGGAGCGAGCCGGCCACTATCAGGCAGACAATAGGCGATACGCGTCAGGTTCGCATCCGAATCGGCAGGGGCGGACGAATCAAGCGCCGTCAATTTGAGAAAAGCAGTCCAACGGCCGCGAATTGCGCTGTTGAGAACTTCCTTGTGTTCTGCGTTCCCACTCTCATCGTGATGCGGGCTTGATTCGAAACTTGAGAGAGGAGCGGCGTATGCGAAAGTTTGCAGCAGACATGCTCAGGAAGGGATGGAGTGGCGGTGTGGCGGCGGCAGCGGTGCTGTCGCTCGGATTGGCGTCGGCGGCACAGGCCCAGTGCCCGACCGATACCGGGACGACAACGACGACGGGGGCGACCGCGGCCTTCGGGGCGCAGGGAATGGGGGCGTTCGGCGCCCGCGGATTCGGCGGACCTCCCGGAGCCGGGTTCACCTCGTCCGGGGCCGACATGAGCACGTTGCTCCAGTTGCAGGCCCAGCAGGCGCAGCTGCAGATGCAGCAGATGCTGGCGGCGCAGCAGCGGCAGCTGGCGGCCCAGCAGGCGCAGCTGGAAGCGTCCCAGCGGCGCGAAGTGTCGGCGCGACCGGCGGGGCCGTCGGAGGTTGCGGCCGCTGACGAGGTCACTCCCAGCGAAGCGGCGGCGGCGCGAACCGCAGCGCGAAAGGCGTCGCGGGCGTCGCGTGCCTCAGCCCGCGCGGCGCGGACACAGCAGTTGCGGGAGCAATCCGGCCGTTAGCCGGGGCGAATGTTGAGGCGCGAGCTTGCGGCACCACCGGCGGTTCGATGACGGCCTGCTGACTGTTCCTTGCGGCGGGCGGTTTCGGGCCGCCGGTGGCTTTAGGAAGGTGGTAGTGATTAGCGGGGACCCGGATTCGACCAGCGTTCTGATGAGTTCACGCGGCGGAGATGGCCGATGGCGCTCAATCGATTTGCGGAACGCGGTTTCGGTTGTGCCGCGATTGCGGGGTTGCTCGGCGTGCTGGTAGGGCTGGTTCTGCCAGTATGCAACAGCGAACACAGGGGCCGCCGTTCACAATGCCTCTCCCAGATGCGTCAGATCAGCATGGCGTTGCAGACGTATGCGACAAACAATAACGGCCAGTTGCCCCCGGCATACATCGCCGACGAAAACGGCAGGCCCATGCACAGTTGGCGCGTCCTGTTGCTGCCGTACATGGAGCAGCAGGCACTGTACGACAGGTACAACTTCGATGAACCGTGGAATGGACCGAACAACTCAAGGCTGGCGGGGGAGATTCCGCAACTTTACCAGTGTCCGGACGACGATCGCCCGCGCGGAGATTCGCAAAGACCGTGGACGAGCTATGTCGTGGTCGTCGGTCCAAACACCATCTGGCCGGGGACCGAATCGGGAGGTCTTGATCGCATCCCGGACGGTTCTGACCGCACGCTGCTGCTCGTCGAGGTCCGCGATTCCGGAATCAACTGGATGGAGCCGCGCGATCTCACGCTCGAAGAAATGAATCCACGGATCAACGGAGAGGGGCGACTGGGAATTTCCAGCGTGCATCCAAACGTCGCCCACTTCATGTTCGCCGACGGTCACGGCGGACCACTCTCTGACGACCTGAAGCCCGACACTCTGCGGCAGCTCATTCAGATCGATGATGGCGCGCCGTCGTACACCGACTTCTGACGGAGGCGACGGACCGCAGCACCGAGGGGTCTTAGGGCAGATCAGAAGGTCACGCGCAATACCGGAATCGTGCGCTCACTTTCCGGCTTCTTCTTCGCGTCCTTCGTGCCCTTCTGTAAATCCCTTTTGTACTCTCACTTCCGCCCACGGTAGCGCGGTTCCAGTCCGTGTCGCTTCAGTGCAGAGCGCTCGGCGCGGCGCATGCGGGACTTCTCTTTCGAAGTCAGGTCGTCGTATCCACAGGCGTGCAGCAGGCCGTGAACGACGTAGAGCGTGACCTCCTCGTCGGTCGTCCAGTCGAACCTGGGCGCCGTTTGAGCCGCGAACTCTGTGCTGACGATGATCTCCGCCTCGATGCTCCGGCCGGTTTCCGTCGCCGACTCATCCAGCAGAAAGCTCAGCACGTCGGTGGGGTAATCGTGCGCGAGGTGCCGGCGGTTAAGAGCGTGCATCTCTTCGTCGCCGACGAACACGAGGCTGATGTCCGCTTCCTCGATGCCTTCGTGTCTCAGGACGTCGCGGACGACACGCTTCAGCAGGGAATGGTCGAGCTTCACAGCCCGTTGCCGGTTGGTGATCGTGATCCGCGACATCAGGCCGGCTGTGCGTGCGCTTCGGGATACCGGATGCGCCCGTGATAGATGGCGATGATCGACTTGACCAGCGATTCCTCGACGATTCGCAACTCGTTGAGAGTCAGCGAAGATTCATCGAACTGGCCGTCGAGCAACCGCTTGAGCATCATGTTGTGCACGAGGGTTTCGATGCGTCGCGGCGTGGGATCGGACAGGGTCCGGCTGGCGCTTTCGACGGCGTCGGACAGCATCATGATCCCGGCCTCGCGGGACTGCGGCTTCGGACCAGGGTACCGGAACGAGGATTCCTCGGCGTCGGTCTTGTGATCGGGATCGCTTTCGGCCTGGCGGGCCGCCTCGTGATAGAAGTACTCGACGAGCGTCGTGCCGTGGTGCTGCTCGATGAAGTCGATGATCGCCTGCGGCAGGTTGTGCTGCTCGGCCAGGTCGATGCCGTCCTTGACGTGGCCGATGATGATCAGCGTGCTCATCGCCGGCGCAAGCTGCGAGTGACGGTTCTGCGTGCCTTCCTGGATGTTCTCGATGAAGTACTGCGGCTTGAGCATCTTGCCGATGTCGTGGAAGTAGGCGCCGACGCGGACCAGCAGGCCGTTGGCGCCGATCTTTTCCGCGGCCGCCTCGGCGATGCTGCCGACCGTGATCGAGTGGTTGTAGGTTCCCGGCGCGCGGCGGACGAGTTCCTGGAGCAGGGGATGCGACGGATCGCTGAGTTCCAGCAGGCTGAGATCGGTCACGACGTCGAACAGCTTCTCGACGAACGGGAGCGCGCCGCCAACGAGGATCGATGCCAGCAGGCACAGGCCGGCGCCGTACAGGGAACGCCAGAGCGGCGTCCAGTCGCGGAAGACTTCGTCGAGCGACTGCGACTCGATGATGTTCAGGCCGAGGGACACGCAGAAATACGTCACCGCTGCATACACGCCGACGATGACGATCTTGGATCGGGTCGCGACGTTGGACAGCGGGATCACGGCGGTCGCGGCGCAACTCAGGAGTACGATGAAGTGCGTGAGTTCGAGTGTTGCCGACAGCGACACGATGGCACAGATGGTGAAGGCCGTGATCGTGGCGAGCACCTGGTTGTAGGCGACGGCCAGGAGCATGCAGACGGTCAGCAGGGGGATCACCTCGATCGGCCAGGAGGCGAACGAGAGCATCCGCGCACAGGCTGAGGCGGCGACGACGGACACGAGATAGACGCTCAACCGGCCGATGCTGCCGGCCAGTCGCGGCTCGTTGCGGACGATGTAAAAACCATTGATTGAGGCGAGGACGAACATCAGCAGGGCGACGACGCCGACGCGCGACAGTCGTTCGGGCGCCCCGACCAGCTGCTCGGCAGCCGTATATTCGTCCCACAGGAGCTGCAGACGTTCGTCGTCGATGGAGTCGCCGGGCTGGACGAGCATGTCC
>JAEUIG010000668.1 GCA_016795125.1 Planctomycetaceae bacterium
CGTAACCAAGTCCCAGCGGCACCCGCCATTTGACAGTCAGGCCGGAGTCTGGAACGGACTCAATCACGCCCGTCTCGTGCCACAGCCCATTTCGCTGCGGCCCCATCCATTGCGGCCAGTCGTCGGCACGGACCACGGAGATTAAAGACGCGAGTACGACGAACGAACACACAACGCAGCGCATGGCTGGCGACTCCATTCCGGGTGAAGGGCGGGCGATGCAGCGATTTTATGGGGAGCGGGGGAGGGGGACTAGGGACTGCCCATGCCGGCGGCCACGAACATAACAAATTTGTGGCCCACCACTTGTGATTGATTGCTCGCCGCTCATTAACTCGTCGACACCGACTCGTCCAATGGATGCCGGAGCAATACGCCCGGCCCGCTTGCAACTCAACTTCCCGCGAGTCCAGAATCCACTCGCAGCCCGTTTCCCTGGAGTACATCCCATGCGGCGCCTCAGTCCTGCGAGCTTTTCCCACTGTTGCCGTTCGCTGACATCAGTGCTGGCGTTCTGCCTCGTCGCCGGGCAGTTTTCCTCGGCTTCCGCGCAGGCCACTACCCGCGTGGAAACCGGCACGCTTTCCGCGACCGATTCCCGACTGCCGAACGGCGAGTTCTTCGACCGCTACGAATTCGAAGGGAGGGAGGGACAGCATTTTGAGTTCAACCTGACGTCCGATGACTTTGACACGTTCGTGCAGGTGCACCCGCTCGACGAGAGCGGCGACGTCGATTCGTCCCGCGAATGGCACAACGACGACTTCGAGAGCAGCGGATCGCACTCGCGGATTGAGTTTGCCCTGCCTGAAACGGGCCGGTATGCGGTCTACGTCACGAGCTACGGAGCCAAGGAAACGGGAGGCTACGAGCTGAAGATCACGATGTCCGGCGGCCGCGTCGAGTCCGACAAGCTCGGCGCCAACGATGAGCGCCTGGACACGGGCGAGTACTTCGACGTCTACCGATTCAGCGCCAGCCAGGGAGAGACGTGGGTGTTCGATCTGCAGTCGGATGACTTTGACACGTACGTCTACGTCCGCTGTCCCGAGGACAAGGAGTTCAAGCTCGATAACGACGACTATCTCCACGATTCCGATCGTTCGCAGATCGTCATGACCGCGCCCCACGACGGCGCCTACCTGGTGTATGTCACGAGCTACAAGGCGGGAGAGACCGGGGCGTACCGGCTGACGTTCAGCAACACGCCCGCCGCCGCCCTGGCGGGGGACGGAATGCGCCGTGAATCGGGACGGCTGGAGGCCGGTGACGGCACCCTGAAGAGCGGTGAATACTACGACTCCTACGAGTTGGAAGGCGTCCCCGGCCAGCACGTCCGCATCGAGCTGACGTCCAGCGACTTCGACACGTACGTGATGCTGGTCGACCCGCTGGGCGAACGCGTGGCAAACGACGATTTTGAAGAGGAGACCCGCCGCAGCGTCATCGAGACCGATTTGACCGAACTGGGCGGGTATACCATCGCCGTCACCAGCTACGAGGCAGGCGAGACGGGCGCCTATGAGCTGGCCATCTCAACCACAGAAGTGGCGCCCGATGCACCTGCTCCGGTCGTCGCCGACTCCGAGACCGCTCCCGATCGCCCCAACTCCGGCGCCGGCCAGCGCCTCGATGAAAGCGAGACTCTGACCGCGCAGCTGGCTGACGACGACGAGCAGACCGAAGAGGGCCGGTACTCCCACGTTTACGATTTTGACGCGACCATTGGAGACCGCCTGATGGTCGACATGACGTCTCGCGCGTTCGACACGGTGCTGACGCTGACGTTCCCCGACGGCCGCACGGACCGCTTCGATGACAATTCGCCGTCCGACACCAATTCACGGATTGATCTGATGCTGGAACAGACGGGCCGGTATCGGCTGGTCGCCACGTCGTACGAACTCTCGACCGGCGAGTACGCACTCGACTTCGCACTGGGCGACAGCGACAGCGCTCCGCCTGCGCCGATCAGCCCCGTCGTGCCGGGCCGCCGCATTTACGGCATCTTTGTCGGGATCGCCAACTACCAGTACGCTGAGGCCAACCTGCTGTACACCGACGAGGACGCCCGTTCGCTGCACAGGCTGTTCATCGAGCAGTACAACATGCGGCCGGACGACAGCGCCCTGCTGCTGAATGACGAAGCCACCGTCGAGAATATCATGGACGCGATCCGCGAACTCGGAGCGCAGGCCGGGCCGGATGACCTGCTGGTGTTCTTCTATTCCGGGCACGGCAGCGTGGGGGATGGCAATCGCAGCGCCCAGGATCCGAACGGCATCCACGAAGTGCTCGGCGTGTACGACGGAGTCATCCTCGACGACGACTTTGCCTCCGCCATCAATGAGTCCGGTGCCGGCCTGTGCCTGATCGCGCTCGACGCCTGCTGCAGCGGCGGCTTTTCCAAGAACGTCTGTTCGGCAGAAGGGCGGCTGGGACTGTTCTCATCGGCGGAAGACGTGCAGTCGGCAGTGGCCGGCAAGTTCCGCGCGGGGGGCTATCTCAGCAAGTTTCTGGTCGAGGCGATCGGCGAGGAACGTTTCACCGCCGACCGTGACCACAATCAGGAGCTGACCGCCTGGGAGCTGTGCCAGTACATCTCGGATCGCTATGCGGACGAGGTGCAGTCCACGAAGCAGGCGCCCGCCGGAAACGGCAAGGGGGACACGGTCTCGGTTTCCGGGAACCTCAGTTACCAGACGTTCCAGGCGGATCGTTCCTGCGTCCGGCACGACCAGGTGTTCTTCCAGTGGGAATAGCCGACGGAAGGCCACGGTATTCGGTTGGCCCTCAAGAGCCGTTGACGGCGCAACGCTGCGAGCGGCGGGGTTGAACCCCGCCGCTCGTTCGCCTCATTCATCGGACTTCAGGGGCGCCGCAGCAGCTTGCGGAACTGAGCGAACGAGCGCGTATTGGCAATGTCGGCCTTCTCCAGTCCGGCGCGGCGCGCCTGCTGGACGCCGTAGTGCATCAGGTCCAGCCCGCCGGTGCTGTGAGCGTCGGTGCTGATGACAATCGGGATGCCGAGGTCCTTCGCGGCGGCGGCGTGAACATCGTCGAGGTCGAGCCGATGCGGATCGGCATTGATTTCGAGCATCACGCCGTGGTCGGCCGCCGCTTTCAGGAACTCATCGAAGTCGATGTCCGCTCCCTCTCGGCGCGTCAGCAGCCGCCCGCTCGGGTGGCCGATGATGTCGACGTGGGGATTCTGGATCGCAGCCATGAGCCGCCGCATGATCGTCTCGCGCGGCTGCTTGAGGCCGTAGTGCAGGACGCCGATGACCCAATCGGCCTCGGAGAGCACCTGGTCGTCGAGGTCCATCGTGGCGTTTTCGAGGATGTCGCACTCGACGCCGCGCAGGATTTCAATGCCGTGGACCTCGCCGCGCACCTTGTCGATCTCGTCCCAGTGGGCGCGGAGCCGGGCGGCATCCAGCCCGCGAGCCATCGAGACACGCTTGGAGTGATCGGTGATGGCGATGTACTTCAGCCCGCGCTCCTTCGCCGCTTCGGCCATTTCCCGGATCGTCGCCTTGCCGTCCGTCGCGGTCGTGTGCATGTGGAGGTCGCCACGGATGTCGGCCAACGTGACCAGTTCCGGAAGCGTGCCGGCCTCGGCGCGGGCGAACTCGCCGCGGTCTTCCCGCAGTTCCGGGGGAATCCACGGGAGATCGACGGCCGCGTAGACTTCCTCCTCGGTCCGGCCGGCGATCCGCTCCTCCCCCCGAAAGACGCCGTACTCGTTGATCTTGAGACCACGCTCCTGAGCGCGCCGGCGCAGTTCGATGTTGTGCGCCTTGGAGCCGGTGAAGTACACGAGCGCCGCACCGTACGATTCCTCCGGCACAACGCGCAGGTCCATTTCGATCCCGGAGAAAAGCCGTACGCGCTGCTTGGTTTCGCCGCGCTGCAGGACATTCTCGACCGAACTGTTCGCCGCCAGCCGGTCCATGACGGCGTTGACATCGGCCGAGGTGGCGATGACGTCGAGGTCGGCGCACGTTTCCCGGCCGCGGCGCGAACTGCCGGCCAGCGTCACCTGGACGACCGCCTGCGATTGCTGCAAGTCCGCGACGATCGGGTCCGCCGCGCTGCGGGCGTCCGAGATGAGGTAGCGCGTGTCGGTTGTTGTCGGCTGGGCCAGGCCTTCCAGAATCAGCCGCTGCGACTTCGCGCCAAAGCCCTTCAGCGATGCGATGCGATCCTGTTCGGCGGCAGCGCGCAGTTCGTCGAGCGACTTGATCTGCAGGGCATCGACGAGCGCGGCCGCCTTCTTCGGTCCGAGATTCGGGATCCGGAGCATCTCGAGGACCACGGGCGGCACCCGCTGCCGGATTTCGTCGAGCTGCGGCAGACGCTGCGTGTTGACGATCGTGACGATCTTCTTCGCGAGATCGTCGCCAATGCCGGGCAGTTCGGTGAGGGCGGACACTCCCTGTCCGGCGAGCGTCGTCAGCGAGCCGGAGTAGCTTTCGATCGTCCGGGCCGCATTGCGATACGCGCGGACGCGGAACGCGTTCGCCCCTTCGACTTCCAGCAGGTCGGCGAGTTCATCGAACAGCCGCGAGATTTCCGCGTTGCGCATGTTTCAGACCGGAGACGGGCAGAGTTGTCCGGTCGGATTATAGCGGAAGTCGGAAGTCGGAGGTCAGAAGCCGGAGGCCCGCCGGGAGACTTGATCGGCGGTATTCCCCTTTGCTTCTCAGCTCCTTCGCACTTCTGCTTCTACGTGTAATGCAGTTCCCCGCTGCGCTGCGGCGACGCCAGAAAGCGAGGCCCGCTGGCGCGGTGCGGAGCGTGGAACGCAGGGCTCGATTCGCCCAGGGGTACGATGCCGTCGAAACGCTGTGTCGGCGCGACCTCTTCCAGTTCCATGTCCTTGTGCAACATCTCCTCCAGGATCACCGGATGCCAGTCGGCATCACGTTCGGCGGGCGGAACATGATTCGCCCGCGCCCAGCGGCGGAGCTGGAGTTCTTCGACGAGGTCGAGCATGGAGGGATGCCGGTTGAGTGAGGAACTCACCAGGCCCGCTGTTCAGGCAGCAATGAAGATGGCCTGAGCTGGGGCTCTTCAGTTCCATCGGCCGCGAATCGGGGTCGATCCGGCAGGAACTGCGCGTGCCGCGAGCAGGAACTGCAAATTCGCGGGAGTTGCGCAAGTGCGTCCGGCGCGGATGTCACGACCGGCGCGACTGACACGCGCCGCAGAAGCGGCTAATCCCGAGCGGCCGAACAGGCGACCAGCTGCGGCAACCGTTCCCACTCGTGCCGGACCCGCGCCAGTCCGCGCGAACAGAGTTCAAACTCGTCGCTCAATCGGCGCAGGGTGGCAGCCTCGGAACGGAACTCGTCGCCGTCGAACGTGCTGGCGATGTAGTAAGAGCGCTTTCCTTGAGCCTGATAATCGAGCAGGGCGTCCCTGGATTCCGGCGCCCGCAGCCGCTTGAGCGCTTCGGGATACACGCCGGTCCAGTAGAGGGTGAAGTCGCCGATGTGGCGGTGGACCTCCCGTTGCGGATGGCCTTCGCGCTGGTCCGCCTCGGACAGCATGCCGGCGACCTGATCGAGGCGGCGGCCGATGACGTCCCGCAGGGAGAAGATGGCGTCCATGCGGACGAACCGCACCAGCATGTCCGACAGGTAGTCGATCAGCGGCGGGTCGGCGACCCCCAGGTCGACGGCGAACGTCTGTTCGGTCAACGCGGCGAACAGGCGTTTGAGCTGTTCGGATCCGTTCAGGATGCGCTGCATGTCCGACTCCTGTGCCGGGGAGCGGTCGAGCACTGCCGCCGGGGATGATCGGTGTGACGCAGTTGGTATCAGGAATCGGCGAATTGGTGAAGACCGATTCGCCAGAGCAATCATTGAACGCAATTCGCGGTTGGTCAAGCGGCGAATCGAGTCCAGATGAGCGAAGAATCCCGATAGCAGCGACACAGGACGAGGGGAACGCAACAGGTCGCTTCAACAAAACGGAGCCATGCACGAAGATGCAGACCCGTGCCGTTCCCACACCCGCAAAGGATCGCTCCGATGAGGTTCAACAAACTCGCCACCGGGCTGGGCCTGCTGGCAGCTGCTGCCGTGATCGCCAGCAGCCCTGCCCGTCAACACGCCGCCGAGGAGAGCAAAGTGCTGCGACACGTCGTGCTGTTCAAGTTCCAGGACACTGCCACTGCCGAACAGATCGCCGAAGTCGAGCGGGCCTTCGCAGGCCTCAAGTCGGAGATCGACACGATCCAGGATTTTGAATGGGGCATCGACAACAGCCCCGAAGGGCTCGCGCAGGGCTTCACGCACTGCTTTCTGGTGACGTTCAACTCCGCAGCTGACCGCGACGCGTACTTGCCGCACGCCGCCCACCAGGCATTCGTGGCGAAGCTCAAGCCGGTGCTCGAGAAGGCGCTGGTCGTGGACTACTGGGCGAAGTCGTGAGCTGCGGCTTTGCCCGGCTGCAAGATTCGCACGTCCGCGCCGGTTCTCCCTCACCCCCGGCCCCTCTCCCGGAGGGAGAGGGGAGATCGGGGGTTGCGATTACTTCGAGCCAGGCGGCTGACCGCGTGACGGGAGGCAGCGTCACACGACGCGGCAGATGAAGCATTTGAGGTAGTCGTTCTCGATGCACTGCACCGAGACCGGGTGATCCGCGGCGGCGCCGCGCGATTCGAGAATCTGGATCCGGCGGTGCGATTCGGTGGCGACTTCCGCGAGCATTTGCTCGAACGCCGCGCGCGGCACCAGCCCCGAGCAACTGCACGTCACGAGAATTCCGCCCGGCGAGAGCAGGCCGACCGCCAGCTGGTTCAGCCGGCGGTACCCCTTGAGGGCCCGGTCGATTCCGCCACGCGAGCGGGCCATCTTCGGCGGATCGAGCACGATGCCGTCGAACCGCTCGCCGGCGGCGTGCAGCCGCTCCAGCGTGGGTGCCGCCGAACCGTGCTCAAAACGAATATGATCGGCCAGGCTGTTGAGTTCCGCATTGTTGCGGGCGAGGTTCAGCGCCGTTTCGGACGAATCGACGGCCAGCACCTGTTCGGTGCGGCCGTGCTTGAGGGCGTTCAGCCCGAATGCGCCCGTGTAGCAGAAGACATCCAGCACGCGGCCGCTCAGGTAACGGGCGGCGGCGGCGCGGTTGTCCCGTTGATCGAAGTAGTAACCGGTCTTCTGGCCGGCGACGACGTCGACGCCGTACCGCAGGCCATTCTCTTCGATGAACAGCGGGCGCGGCGGCTCACTGCCGGCGATCCGTTCATCCGAGACGGCCAGTCCTTCCTGCTCGCCGATCCCTTTTTCCGTCCGCCGCCAGATCCCCGCCGGATGCAGCCGTTCTTCCAACAGCGGAATGATCTCCGCCTCGCGCAGCGCCAGCGCGCGACTCGTCCACTGCAGCAGCAGGTGATCTCCATACCGGTCGAGAGTAAGGCCGGACATTCCGTCGGCCTCGCTGTAGACCAGCCGGCAGGCGTTCCATTCGGGGCGGTCCGGAAACAGCCGCCGGCGCAGGTCGATTGCCGCATCGAGCCGCTCGGCAAACAGCGCCGTGTCGATTGGCGTACCCCGCTGCCAGCTGTAGAGCCGAACGCGGATGTTGCTGTCCGGGTTGTACAGCCCGCGGGCGATGAACTTGCCGTCGGCCGCATGGACGCGGACCTCGGCCCCGACAGCGGGCGCGCCGTCGGTGCGGGCGATCGCGCCGGCAAAGACCCACGGATGCCCGCTGAAAAACGGCAGCGCACGACGCGGCTTCAACGTGACCTGTGGCAGAGAATCCGCGGAGTCGGACATCGGAGGATTTCGTGTGGCGGTGAATGGAGTTGCTTGGTGGTCATCAGAGCGGGAGTGACACTCACCGCAGGGCGAGTGTCGCCGGCCTGGCCAGTGACCATAGAATGCAGGGAGTACTCGTGGTCTGCCACTTCATGCGTTCAGGGCGCCACTGGCTCTGCCAGTGCGATGTCAGTTCGATGTCCAATGCGCGACGCACTGGCGAAGCCAGTGGCCCCCCAACCGCATCTCATGCGGGGGTAAAAATTCGCGAATCGGGTGCCGCCGGCGCCCGGCGGCGATCACCGGCGCACGCTGCCGGGAGTCAGCGAGCTTTCGACTTCGGCGATATACGCAAGCAGCCGATCCCGTTCGCTCTTGAGGTGCCGCACGCGCACGAGCGAACGGACGCGCGTCTGCAGCTCGATCCGGTGCACGGGCTTGGTGAGGAAATCGTCGGCCCCGGCGGCCACGGCTTTTTCGATGTCCCCCATCTCCTTGAGCGCCGTGACCATCAGCACGGGGATGTCCTTCGTGCGCGGATCCTGCCGGAGCCGCTGGCAGACCTCGTACCCGCTGAGCTTGGGCATCATGATGTCCAGCAGCACGAGGTCGGGCTGCTGCTGCAAGGCGACATCCAGGGTTTCACGGCCGTCGGCCGCCATCAGGATTTCGTGTCCCTCGTCGGCCAGATAGGCCTCGAGCAGTTCGCGGTTCTGCTGGAGATCGTCGGCAATCAGGATGCGGCCGGTGACGGGCTGATCGGGGCCTGGCATGGTATCGGATAATTGGTCGGACATCGCTTTCGGCGGGCGACAGGGGAACAGGACGCGAACGCGTCGATCGCTCCCGGCCGAAAGACCCGTCGGGATTATAGACATTCGGGCCGCAGGCGGAACCCGTCCCGCGCGGTCATTCCCCGGATTCGCAATACGGGCAGGGGCGCCGGTAGACGATTTTATGGCAGCGCGGGCACTCGTGCGGGCCGTACAGCAATGGAGGCTCCATCCGAAACTGCTGGTACCCCTGGTAAACCATCGTCAGGACGACGACCGAGACCAGCCCAATCGTGACGATGTTCGTGCCCTGCCCGACAATCAGAATCATCAGCAGGAACACCACGCATACCACGTACACCGCAATCACCCACCACTTGTTGCGGTCGAACGCGGCGCGCTGGACCTGCGAGTTCACCTCCTGCGCCACATGGGACTCCAGCAATTCGCGCTTCAGGCGATTGACGTCGGCGACCTGAGTTGC
>JAEUIG010000672.1 GCA_016795125.1 Planctomycetaceae bacterium
GCAGAACCCACGCCGCTGGAAGTCGAGTCCATACGGCAGCAGCTGTCGGACGCACAATCCCGGTGGGGACGGGAATGGGGTCTCCGGTTACTGATCCAGCCCGGAGCGGAGTCGGAGGCGCAAGCCTATTACGGAAGAATCTCGACGGTCTTGAACTTCCCCTTCGCGGGATCGAGGCTGGATTCACTGCTGTCGTACATGGGCTACTCGGTCGCGAACGGCTCGGGGGGCTTTCAGGGACTGCTGGCGACCGATCTGGAGAAGATCCCCTCGTTCACGCTCATGCCGCGCGATGCGGCGGAGTTTGCGGCGCTCAAAAGTGCGGTCATCGACGGGGCGGCGTTCGACGCTCAACTCGATCTGGCCGACTTCCTCAATGACCGCGTGCTGGTCAGTCGGTTCTTCGCCCCCAAGATCGCGACCTACTATGACCCGGACGATGAGTTTGATCCGATCGACCCCGAAACGATCATCCCCGGCTGGAGGAAGCTGGTTCGCCTGACGTCGAGAACCGGTTCGCCGGCGGCGACGGCCGGAATTCAGCACATGTACCTGTTGTTCAACGTCAAGCAGGCGGATCCGGACGTTGACCCTTTCAAGGTGGAATCGGCCAACAATCAAGTCATTCTCGTGCCGCGCAATCAGGACGCCGGCGACTCGGCTTACTTTGCCGTGTATGGCGCCGGGAGCGTGGGTGCGGGATATGAATTGAGTTTCTTCCTGGCGGCTGACTTCGATTTGCCGGGACACGTGGGGGTCACGGTTCCGGGCGGCCAAGACGGGCGGTACTTTGTTCCGCGATCGTGTGCGGAGTGCCATGGCCATTCAGGAGGGGCGCTGGGCTTGCAAGGCCAACCCGTCGACGCGGCCGGCGCGCCGACCCAGGACTTTGCAACCGGCATTTACCCGTTCGCCAAGCCCAACTACCTGGACACCGACCAGTGGTATGACTGGATGGAGTTCGATTTCGCCGGCGTCGCCACGAGTCTGAACGACGTGGTGTTCGACGGCGGCAAGAACCACGGCAGTGCGAACTACACGCGCGCGATGGGCGTGATGATTGCGTTGAACTCGACCATCCGCAATCAGACGTTCGCCGCCGAACCAGACGAGGGCGTGGCCACGTACCAGACTCTCGCCGCAGAGAAATGGCTGTCGTTGCATGCCGTCAACCTGCAGCGAGTCCCCTACTCTCAGCGCAGCATCGGCGCCGAATCATGGAACCCCGACAGTCCCGACGAAATGCGACTGCTCCGCCTGCTGGTGAACCATTGTTTTCGCTGCCACAGCTCCCTGCGCTACAACGTGTTTGACCGGGAACGAGTCGGCCAGCTGCACAGGAGGGGGACGATCAAGGACTTTCTCACGCTGAAGATTTACGACCCCAACAACAACAATAATCCCGTCCCGGGATTCACGATGCCGCAGGGTCGGGTGCTCGAAGCCAGCGAACGCGATGAGATCATCCGCCTGCTGAATACCGTTTTTCCGTAGCGGGTGTCGGCCCCGAAGAATGGCGAGCGCCACTATCTCAGTTCGCTTGCCAGATCGTAAATCTCCGTCGTATCGAGGACCACGTCGTTCTGCTCGAAGAGTCGCTGCAGTGCGCGCTTGTGGAGCTTCATTTTCGCGCCGCCGACGCCGATGGCGCCGTAGCAGGCAATCGGCCCCTGCATGGCAGCCTTGGCCATGACGTCGATGCCTTCGAGGCCCGCGGGCGGCACGGCATTCAGGTCGATCGCCACACGCAGCGACGGCGATGAGCGCCACTGGTCGGCTGATAAAAACTGCACTCCGGTCGCTCCGGCCGCGATGACTACCTGCGTGTCTGCGATGGCTGCCGCCGCGTCGTCTCCTGAGACCGGCTCCACCTGGGCGTTGTGCAGCTTCGACTGAATGGCTTCGCACACGGCCGCCGCCTTGTCCCGCGAGCGCGAGCCGACGGTCACGAATGCGCCGTGGCCGGCCAGCAGCAGGGCGGCCCGCTGCCCAACCGGACCGGTCCCTCCCAGGACGAGCGCGCGGGCGTCTTTGAGTTCGATGTGCTTCGCGGCAGCGCGCACGGCCGCTGCGGCCGTGGTGTTGCACCCGTTGGAGTCCATCATCACCGAGACGCGCATCGGTCCGAAGAACGCCTTGCGGATGGTTTTCACCAGGGCTTCTCCAGCCGGCACGTCGCTGCCGCCGACGAAGATCGCCGTATGCTTCAGGTCGGCCGGCCCACGGGTAAAGATTGCGCCGTGGACCAGCGGGGTGACGGTCGCCGGTGTGACGCCGCCATAACTGAAGAGTTGCTCCACGCCGGCATCGACGGCGACAACGCGGTCGAAGACGCTGGGCTGCGGGTCGGTGTCGAGCTGAATGAGGATGCGGTGCATCGGGGAGGGGCAAAGTGGCAGAGGTACAAAGGGGCAGAGGGAAACCTCGGCAAGGTTACTCTGCCACTCTGCAACTTTGCCACTCAACCGTGGCCGATGAATGAATGACCCTCAACCATCAACCCTTGATAACTCCGATGGGGCGCATGCGCGCGACCTTCTGCGAGAGGCCGGCCTGGTGGACGGTTTCGACGACGAGGTCGACATTCTTGTAGGCGTCGGGTTGTTCTTCGGCGAGACCCTTCCAGCTGCGGGCCTTGGCGATGACGCCTTTGGCGGCGAGCTCGCGGTCGATGCGGCGGCCCTGGGCGTGCTTGATGGCGGCGGTGCGGCTCATCTGGCGGCCGGCGCCGTGGCAGGTCGTGCCGAAGGTCTGCTCCATCGCTCCCTGCCGGCCGGCGAGGACCCAGCTGGCACGTCCCATGTCGCCGGGGATGAGGACCGGCTGGCCGATCTGCTGATACATCGCAGGCGTTTCCAGGTGGCCCGGGGGGAAGGCGCGGGTCGCTCCCTTGCGATGAACCCAGACCGGCTTGTCGACGTTGCCGATCCGGTGCGTCTCGAACTTGGCGATGTTGTGCGCCACGTCGTAAACGAGGTGCATGCCGAGGTCCTCCCACGACCGGCCGAAGATCTCCGCGAAGACGTCGCGCGCCTGGCACATCAGGAGCTGACGGTTGCACCACGCGTAATTGGCGGCGGCGCGCATCGCGCCGATGTACCTTTGGCCTTCGGAGCTGTGCACCGGCGCGCAGGCGAGCTGCCGGTCCGGCAGGTAAATGCCGTACCGCTCCGGCACGCCACGCAAGGCGCGGAGCGCGTCGTCGCAGACCTGGTAGCCGAGTCCGCGCGAGCCGGAGTGGATCATCACGCAGACCATGTCCTTGACGAGCCCCATCGCTTGCGCCGCCTCTTCGTCGAAGATCTGGTCAACGACCTGCACTTCGAGGAAGTGATTGCCCGATCCGAGAGTGCCGCACTGGCTGGCGCCGCGCTCCAGTGCATGGTCGCTGACGAAGTCCGGCCGCGCGCCGTCGAGACAGCCGCCGGCTTCGGTGTGTTCAATGTCGGCGTCGGTGGCGAGTCCGCGGTCCTGCAGCCAGCGGACGCCGCCCGCCATCAGTTCGCGCAGCTCCGGCGCGCTGAACGAGAATCGTCCGCCGCGGCCGACGCCGGTCGGAATGTTGTTGAACAGCGCGTCGACCAGCGAGGGGAGCCTCGACTTCACGTCGGCGAACTGCAAATTGGAGCGGACGAGCCGGACCCCGCAGTTGATGTCGTAGCCCACGCCGCCGGGAGAGATGACGCCCCCTTCCTCCGGGTCGGTCGCACAAACGCCGCCGATCGAGAACCCGTAGCCCCAGTGAATATCGGGCATCGCGAGGCTGGCCACCTGGATGCCGGGGAGGAAGGCGACGTTGGCGACCTGTTCGGCGGCCTGATCCTTGCGGACCTGCTCGATGAGTTCGGCACTGGCATAAATGAGGCCGTCGACGCGCATCCCCTGGCGATAGCTTTGGGGGATTCGCCAGCAGTAGTCGGTCACACGCTCCAGCGGGCCGGTATAGGCGGCTTTTTGCATAGTTCTGTCCTCGATGACTGGCACGCGGACACGCGAAGCTGCCGGCGAGTTCGGCGGTGAATCCGTCGCCGGCGGTGCGACCGGCACAGGCGTCAGTGCCGGATGGCGGGCCGAGATTCCGCCGGTGGCTTGGCGCGCCGCCCCGCAGGTCTCACATTAACCTTGCCGGGTGCTGTTCGGGAACGCCATCGGGAAGGCCCGATTTCTGGCGGCTGTGAAACCGCAGGCGGGCCTTCGGTGATGCGGTTGTACGATGTGAACTGATTGCTGTTATGACGGATGCGACTGAAAACCTTGAACAGACAGCCGCGGTGGCTGCACCTCCGCCGGGGCGGGTGCGGCCGGACATTTCCGTACTGCAGGACCGGTTTCCGCCGTGGCTGAAGTTGTCGCCGCTGGTCGCCGGCTGTACCGCAGTTCTCGGGTTGCTGTACCTGTTTCTGAGCTATTCGCCGATCTGGCACACCGACATCTGGGGGCACCTGTCGTACGGCCGGTGGATCGCCCAGTCGGGATACGTTCCGTCGACGGAGCCGCTGCTTCCACTGGCGCAGGGGATGCCGTTTGTCGATACCGCGTGGCTATGCCAATGGCTGGCCTTCCAGGCGTATGAGCGCTGGGGCATTGCCGCCCTGCAGGGGATGTACGCGGGCGCCGTCACGGCGATGGTCGCACTCCTGGGATTGACTCTGCTGCGGCGGACGAAGCTGGTGCCGCCGACGGTGTTCGGACTGTTGACCTTCGGTTGGCTCAATTACCAGCCGCTGGCGGTGCAGCGTCCGCAGATCGCCGGCATGCTGTGCTTCATGCTGCTGTTCTGCTGGCTGACGTCGCCCGGCTGGCGACGCTGGTACTGGTTGGCCGTTCCCGCGCTGTTCGTCGTGTGGGCCAATCTGCACGGATCATTTATCTGCGGACTGCTGCTGATGTTCCTGCTGGCGCTGGGAACGGCGATCGACGGCGGCCGACGCTTGAAGGAATCGGCCGGAGCACTCAGGTTCAAGCCGGCAGTGAGGCTGTTCCTGCTGCTCGAACTGGCGGCGGCGGCGGCGCTCGTGAATCCGTACGGCATCGGCATCTATGCGGAGACGCTGTCGTTTGCGGGGAGCCCAAACCTGGCGGACCTCGTCGAGTGGGATCCGCTGAACGTGCGGATGCCTCACGGCCTGGCGGCGGCGGCGGTCGTGGGGCTGCTCACCCTGGCCTACCGGATGAGTCCGCGGCGCGTGCGGCTTGCGGAAGGACTCGTGCTGTTCGTCTTCGGCCTGCTCGCGCTGTGGCATTCCCGGATGCTGGTGTGGTGGAGCATCCCGGCCGCGTACTACCTGGGCATGCACGTCGGTGCGATCTGGACGATGAATGACAAATCGGTGCCGCGTCCCGCGCGCTGCTCCGGACGCTGGACGGTCGTCACGGTCGGACTGGCTTGGATCTGCTTCGCCTACACGCCGCTGGGGCTCGTGCTGCTCCACGGCAAACCGGCGGGACCTGCGGCCGATCAGCAATTCCGCCGCAGTGTGTCGCAACAGACGCCGGTCGCGGCCGTCGCGTATCTGGGTGAAAAGCAGCTGCCGGGTCCGCTGTTCAACACCTACGAGTGGGGCGACTACGTGCAGTGGGTCAGCCCGCCCGGTCTGCCGGCGTTCGTCAATTCGCATGCACATGTGATCCCGACCGATGTCTGGAACGACTACATGCAGATTTCGCATGCCGGCGAGGGCTGGGAGTTCGGCCTCGACCAGTACGGGATCAACACGGTGCTGATCGACCAGCGCGTGCGCGGCCCGCTGATAGCATCGCTCAAACGGAATGCGCGCTGGCGGATCGATTACGAGGATGACGTCGCGGCGATCTTCGTGCGGCGGAAGCTGATCGGGCGGCATGAAGAAGGGGAAAAACAGGAGGGAACAAAGTCCGATGGTGGAGGAGCGGCCGCGCATTGAAGAGCGGTGCCGGGTCGTTTGGTGGTTCGTGCCCGGTGTTGGTGTTCAACTCATACCTTCTCCTCTGTTTTCTCTGTTGCCTCCTGCTTTTCCTTTTCATTGAACGACTGACTCGCGATTCATGTCCACACGCTCGCGGAAATCGATGCTGGTCCCGGTGATTGCCGTGCAGGTTGTTGCGCTGGCGACATTGGGGCTGGCGTTCGCGCTCACGCCGGGAGGACAGCGTGAAACCGTCCAGCGGCTGGTGACGGCCAGCGACGTGCTGGCGACGCCTGTGCCGCCACGGGTGGAGCCTCTGACCGTCACCCCGCTGTACGACCGGCCGGACTTCGTGACGGACGAAGACCTCGCCGCCGTGCTCCAGCAGGTGCTGCCGAAGTTCCCGCGCGAGCAGCTCAAGCCGAATTTCGTCGAGCACGCCGTGCGCATCTGGGGCGTCGACATCAAGTTCAACATTCCGGACGTGCTCGACGGCTCTGAGCTGCGCGACTTTCTGACCGATCATGGACAGTATTCGCGGTCTTGGGCGAATCAGAAAGTCGCGCCGCTGTTGACCGTCCGTCCGACCGGAATCGCAATCCGGTACGGCGTCGAAGCGGGGGCGTCGGTCCATCACGACCACTGGCTGGCGAGCCTGACCGAGGCGGGAGTCGCGCTAAACGCTCCGGT
>JAEUIG010000680.1 GCA_016795125.1 Planctomycetaceae bacterium
CGGTTTGTCGTCAATCTGATCGAGAAGACGACGCGATGCTCCAGATGGTGAGTCGGCGCAACTTGCTGAGCGTCCGCACGTTCCGTTCACCTGTCGGCGCGGTGAACGGAAAGGCATCTGCTGTGCAGTGTGATCCGGTACGAACCTGGTGCTTCAGTCACCGGCTCGTGGACCGTCTTGACTGAAAGACTTAGTTCCGCGAAAATCCCGCCTGCAGCAACAACTTCCGACGTTCTCGGGTCCGCCGTGGTCACTGCCGTCAACATCCTGACAACGCTCGCGATGCTGTTGCACAGCTTTGCAGGCTGTTGCTGGCATCACAGCCACGCCGAATGTTGCCGCACTCATGATCATGAGGCGATCTCCGCTGATCACGACTGCGATTCACACGAGCATTCGGGATCCGAAGTTTCTGAGGATTGCTCCGACCACGCTTCAGCGACCACTGATTGTGCTGAACCGTGTGTGACGCACGAGCAGTCGCCTCCCTGCAACGAAGGCCACTGTGTCTTCGTTAAGACGAAGCCGTCGAATCTCGCTGGACCGCCATCCATGATTGTGGATCTGCTGTCAATGGATTCGCAGGCGGCTGTTTCTGTCTGGCCCTCCGCGATTTCGCCGACTGCCAGATCGTGCCCCACGAGCATCTCTGCGCTCGCATTCTGCGCTCGAATCCGGGTTTGGTTGCTGTAGACGCCGAACCTGCGCGCCGTTCTCCGATCGGATTCTGAGTAGCAGTTGAACGGCGATCGCGCTTCTGCCTGCGCCGCATCGTATTGCGCGCTTATCACTCGCGGCTCGCGCCGCTCACTGCTCAAGAAGTTCGTGTCATGAAACTTGCACACTTCCCTCTCAGTGCCAGATGGCTTCGTCTGATCGTGATTGCCGCGGTGCTCATCGTCGGCGGGACGACGTGGGGTCGTTGGTGGCCGCCGTTGAACGAGTGGGTTCGAACGACGCTTGCCGGGCAGAAGCGAGCGGCCGCCGAAGCTGAAGGACATGGTGAGGGAGAAGGTGAACATACAGAGGATGCGCATGATCATGCTGGGCATGAGCATGCACATGACGAGGGCACATCGCTGGAACTATCGGCTCAGGCGATGCGGAACCTCGGGCTGACGGCCGAATTCGTCCGGCCGGTCGAGCTCCAGACGTATCGCAAATCCATCACGGTGCCGGCGGTTGTTGTCGTTCGTCCTGGGCGCACGCAACTCGAAGTCGCCACACCGATGACTGGCGTCGTGACGCATGTCCATGCCGTGCAGGGAGAGGCCGTCGAGCCGGGAGAATTGCTGTTTCAACTTCGCTTGACGCACGAAGACCTCGTCCAGGCACAAACGGAGTTCCTCAAGGCCCTGGGAGAATTGGGCGTCGAGAATCGCGAGATCGCACGACTGGAGAAAGCGACTGAGGGGGGAGCCATTGCCGGCAAGACATTGCTCGAACGGCGCTATGCGAAGGAGCGGCTGGAGGCCCTCTTAAGTGCCCAGCGCGAGGCCTTACGACTGCACGGATTGTCAGACCGGCAGGTCGATCAGATCGCGTCCGAGCGGCGCTTGCTCCGTGAACTGCAACTCATGGCGCCCTTCCCGGAAGAGCACGCCCATGACGAGGAGCTACGGTTCACCACGAAGCAACGGAGCGAAGTGAGTTTCCAGGATCAGGATTCAACCGTTCCTTCTGCAGAGCAGGATCAACCGCCGCTGGTCATCGATGTACTCGATGTCAACAAGGGTCAGTCGGTCAATGCAGGTGCGCGTCTGTGTGTGCTCTCGGACTACAGCCGACTGTACATCGAGGGGCGCGCGTTCGAACAGGACGCGTCCGCGATGGCACAGGTTAAGGCGAAGAACTGGAAGGTGTCGGCCACCCTCGCTGAAGGCGGCACTGTCGCAGATCTGTCGTTGGCGTATGTGGCCAGCAAGATCGACCCCGAGTCCCGCACGCTGCGGTTTTATGTCGACCTCCCCAATCAGATCCTGAGTGATTCAATCAATGCGGAGGGGCAACGATTTGTCTCGTGGCAGTATCTGCCCGGTCAGCGGCTGAAGCTCCAGGTCCCCGTCGAGGAGTGGACCGAACAAATCGTGTTGCCGGTGGACGCTGTCGTTGAGGAAGGAGCGGAGACGTACGTGTTCTTGCAGAACGGCAATCATTTCGACCGTGTCGCCGTACACGTCAAGTACCGCGACCAGCAGGCAATTGTCGTCGCGAACGACGGTTCGATTTTTCCGGGCGACATGATCGCGCTCCGCAGTGCCCATCAGATGCTGCTGGCCCTCAAGAATAAAGCCGGCGGAGGTGTCGATCCCCATGCAGGTCACAATCACTA
>JAEUIG010000709.1 GCA_016795125.1 Planctomycetaceae bacterium
CCGGCGGGAGCTTATCGAAGTCAGCGCCGACTCTGCAATCTGTACAGAAGTTGCCCATGGCGGGCTGATGCCCGCGGCAGACGGGCGCACCGCCGGCCCGCACAGTTTGCTTCATCCGCATAACCCGCAAAGTCGATAACGCTTCACAGCGGCCGTACTGCGCGCGGAGCGGACGGCAGCCACAAGCGCATTAACGACATGGCCTCACGCGGGTTGCGAGCAAGCTGTGCGATCAGCGCACTGCTGGGCGTTGTGCTGGCGATCGCCGCGCGCGCTCAGGATCTCGCGCCATTCCAGACGATTCCCCCGTCGCAGGTTGTCGCGCCGCCACTAGGTTCGAGCCTGCGACCGGCAGGAATTGCCGGTCTGTTCCACTGGCCGGAGACGACGCCGGGACCGGGAGTTCCAGAGCCGTGGTCGATGGACGGCGAAACGCCCTACGTGCAGCGGTTCGGCGTCGCTCACGAGGCGGGCGATGGCCTCGGCTGGCGCGACGGCCTGACGACCATCGAGTTCACGACGCCCCTCAAGGGCGACCTCGTCTTCGACAATCTGTTCGGTGACGCGCGGTTCGTCATCCTCAACGATGCGACCACCGCCGCCAATGTCGGCCTCGGCTACCGATGGTACAACCTCGATCAGAATCGCATCTGGGGCATCAACGCCTTCTTCGACTATCGCCAGACCGACCTGAACCAGTTCACGCAGGCCGGAGTCGGCGTCGAATCGCTCGGCGCCCTCGTCGACTTTCGCGCAAACGCGTACATTCCCGACGTTGGTGAGATCGTTGGCCCGGTCCCCGGCCTCTTTTTCGGCCACCTGCTGCTGACCAACCGCGATGAAATCGCCATGACGGGCGGCGATATCGAAGCCGGCATCTGCCTGCTCGACACCGATCGCGTTCAGACGCGCCTCTTCGGCGGCGGCTACTACTTCGACGGACATCGCAACGACGATGCCGTCGGCTGGAAGGCCCGCGGCGAGGTCGCTCTCGACCAGCAGCTGTGGCTCGACGCCGCCGTCCAGGATGACCAGGTGTTCGGCACGACCGTCAGCGTGAGCCTGGCCATCCGCTGCCTGAAACGGCAAATGCCGCCCGCGCCCCAGGCGCTCAAGCCGATGGACCACGTCTTCTTCCGCCGTGCGGGAGACGCCGACGCCGCCAACATCGCGCATCGACTCAGCGCACCAATCAAGCGGCTGCAGACGGTCGTACTCTCGCAGCAGCCGGAGATCGCCACCGACCCAGCCGGCGTGCCGCTGAACTTCCTGCACGTCGTCAACGGCGGCGCCGGCACAGGCACGTTCGAAGACCCGTACGGCACGCTGACGGCGGCCCTCGCCGACGCGGCGGCCGGGACGAGCATCATCTACACACCGGAGGGGGGCGCGTTCGTCGAGAACATCGCGCTCGTTCCCGGAGCACGAGTGCTGAGCAACGGACCAGTCCAGCGCGTCGAGACACAGTTCGGTCCCACCAGGCTGCCCTTCTCCGGGTCCGGGACGGTGTTCAGCGACCTGCCGACGCTGACCGGCGACGTGGACATGGCCGATGACTCGCAGTTCTCCGGCTTCGACGTCACCGGTCAGGTGACCGCCACCGGCGTGAGCGGCTTCACGATCGACAACACGCGCATCGACAACGCCGGCGGCGACGCACTCGTCATCACCGGCGCCGATGATTCCACTCTGGACAACCTGAGCCTGGAATCCACCGGCGGGCGCGGACTGTTCCTGAACGATTCATCGTCCACGATCACGAATCTTACGGTCACGACGGCCTCGACCGATGGCGTCGAAGTCCGCACCACCGGCGTCGATCGCGAGGTCTCCCTCCAGAACCTGACGGTCAGCAACGCGTCCAGCTTCGGCGTGGATGTCAACGTGGCCGGCGCCGGGTCCCTCGACCTGTCGATCACCGGGACGAACAGCATCTCGTCGGTTAACAACGCGATCGACGCAGCACTCCTCGGCGGCTCGACCGGCGACCTGATCCTGTCGCTCGACAATGCCACGCTATCCTCCACAGGCGGCGCCGGCGTGAATCTCGACGGCACGGCGGGTGCAGGCACCCTGTTCGTCGCATCGTTCAGCAACAACATCGTCCCACTGGGGGGCGGAGGCGGGGTGCTGGCGGATACAGTCACGTTCGACGCCGACCCGACGACCGTCGCCATTGAGACCGTCAACGCAGGCACGCTGGCGATCGGCGATTCAGACGCCGCCGTGGAGATCACCGGCGACGGCGTGAGGCTGATCGATCCGACCGGCGCGCTGGACTTTTCGACGCTCGATATCTTCAACAGCGGCGGAACCGGACTGCTCGTCGACACCAAGGGAGGCGGGACGACCTTCAGCCTGAGCACCGGCTCGGCCAGCACGATCACCACGACGGGCGGGCCCGCCATGTCGCTGGACCCGCTCGACGTCAACCTCGCATTCGACGCCGTGCAGTCCACCACCAGCCCGACCAACGGCATCTTCATCGATACCACGACCGGCAACATCCAGATCGGCACGACGACCATCAACAACTCGGTCCTGCCGTCAATCGTGATTCAGAACACGCCCGCGCCGCTGTCGGTCAACTTTGGCACGACGACGATCCTGAGCACGATCAGCGACGTGTTCGCTGACAATATCGACACCACCGTCGGCAACGGGGCCAACCTGTCGATCGACTTTACAACGTTGACAATCACCGGCCCGTAATGCGTCCGCTACGCTTGCGGTTTCGCGGTCGGCTGCAGTTGCGCTAACTGCCGGCGGCCCGTCTCGAGGATCCGATCATCCGGCCACTGCTCCAGCGGCGAGTACCGCGGGTGCCGCGACTCCATGAACGGGTCGTTGCGCCGCGTGTTGTAGCAGCAGATGAGCGCCCAGCGCGAATGCTCGCTGCGGTTCTGATCCGAACGGTGCAGCAGATTGGCGTGGAACAGGACCGCATCCCCCGGCTCCAGTTCGACGTGCACCAGTTCGAACCGCTGCAGTGCGATCTCGACGCGCTGCAGGTCCGCGCCGGTCTGGTCGCCGGTCTTGCCATGATCGATCCGGCCGATTTGCTGCGAGCCGCGCAGCACCTGCAGGCAGCCGTTCTCGCGCGTGGCGCGGTCGATCGCAATCAGGCAGCTTCCCATGTCGGGCAGCAGGCAGCCGTTGTGGTACCAGTAGCCGTAATCCTGGTGCCACTCCCACGCACCGCCGACGCGCGGCTCCTTGAGGATCAGTTTGTGGTGGTAGTGATACACCTCGCCGTCCAGCAGAGCCTCCATTGCACCCACGACTTTTCGGCTGCGGCAGATGGCGCTGTAGATGTCGTCCGAGAGTTCGTTCCGCAAGGCCAGCGTGACCGGCAGCCCCTGCCCGTCCTTGCGACCATACGCCGATTCGGCCATCGCGCGATCGGCATGCGCGACCTTGCCGAGGACCTCGGTCTCTTCGGCGCTGAGCAGACCACGGACGATGACGAATCCGTCACGCTGAAAGACCGGGACATCGATCGCCGAGGGCATTGTCAGAGGACCTGAATGGAAGCGGACGAACTACGGCTGGCGCGACAGCCAGTCTTCGACAGCCACTTTCAAGGGACCAAGATCGTTGCGAAGCACAGTCCACACGATGTCGACATCGACCCCGAAATACTGATGGACGAGTGTGTTCCGCATTCCAATG
>JAEUIG010000761.1 GCA_016795125.1 Planctomycetaceae bacterium
GCTGTCGTCGCCTTCACCGACCGGACGGTCCAAGCTTACCGGGTGGCGGGAGATTTTCAACACCCGGCGGGCTTCGTCGAGTGTGACGCCGGACGCATCGGCCAGTTCGTCGACCGTCGGCTCCCGTCCCAGCTCCTGCACCAGCCGTTTGCCGACGCGGCGAAGCTTGGACATCGTCTCGATCATGTGGACCGGGATGCGGATGGTCCGCGCCTGGTCGGCGATGGCCCGAGTGATGGCCTGGCGAATCCACCACGTGGCGTACGTGGAGAACTTGTAGCCGCGGCGGTATTCGTACTTGTCCACGGCCCGCATCAGGCCGGTGTTGCCTTCCTGGATGAGGTCGAGGAACGACAGGCCGCGATTGCGGTACTTCTTCGCGATCGACACGACAAGCCGCAGGTTGCCGCCCGACAGGTCGCGCATCGATTTCTCGTAGGCGGCGTAGCGTTCGCGAATGCGCCGGACGCGCTCCGCCAGGCTGCGCGGCGTTTCCAGCGTGAGCATCATCAGGTCGTGCAGCTCCTGCTGCAGGTTGCCGCGCTCTTCCTTGTCCCCGCGATTCCGCTGGAGATGCCGGATGCGGCGTTCCAGCTCGTGCATGCGGTAGGCAATCTGCTCCAGCCGCTTCATGGGGGGCTGCAGCCGCTGCGTGCGGAGGCTCATTTCCTCGAGCAGGGTCGCGAGCTTGGCCCGCCGGCGGCGGAGCGTTTCCCAGGCCGCGTCGCGGTCCCGTTTCGGCAGGTTCTCGTCGATCGTCTTGAGGAAGTCGGCCTTGTTCTGCGACAGCAGGAACTCCGCCGTCTTGAGATTGTGCGGCATCCGGCCGAGAATCTGTTCCTTCTCCAGTCCTTCCGTCAGCGAGACCTTGATGGTGCGGTCGAACGGCAGCTCGCCCGCGTTGACCTGCAGCAGCAGGTCGAGGGCCGCGCGGGCGGCGAAATCGCTCTGCAGCAGCTGACGGCGGAACCGGCGGCGGGTGACTTCGATCGTCTTGGCGAGGGCGATTTCCTGCTCGCGGGTGAGCAGGGGAATCTCGCCCATCTGCGTGAGATAAATGCGGATCGGATCGTCGATCCGGCGCGTGGCCTCCGCTTCCGAGAGCGCCTTGGGCTTGGAGACACGGGCGCCCTTGCGTTTGCCGGCGGTCTCTTCGACGACCCGGGGCTTGTTCTCGTTGCGCAGTTCAAGCCCGACTTCCTCGATGGATTCGAGAAGCTTGTCCAGCTTTTCGGGACTGACCGCCTCATCGGGCAGGTAGTCGTTGACCTGGGTGAACGTCAGGTAGCCCTGCTTCTGGCCCAGGGAAATCAGTTCGTTCAGGCGTTCGTCAAGTCGATGCACGACAGGGTTCCTCTCGGCAGGAATTAGGACTTAGGAATTAGGATTTAGGCCTCAAAGTAGCGGCTATTTCCCAACTCCTAATTCCTGGTTCCTTTGCTTGTGGCTCGTCTCTGGTGGAATTGCGTCAACTGCCGGAGCTTGGCCTCGGCAGCCTCATCGATGCGATGCGTTCCGTCGCCCTCAGCGGACAGCTCGACGGCGATCCGCTCCTGCGACTGCTCTTCCCGGCGCCATGCGAATTGCTCGATCGACCGCCGAAGGAAACGAGGACAGCCATCAGTGCCGGCCGTGCCCTCATCGAGCAGCGCCCGGACGTTCTTCATGCGCGCCTGGTCGTCAATCCAGACGGCCAGCCGCTTCAGTTCCTGATTTTCCGTTGCGTCCAGGACGCGATGCAATGTCGGTCCATTGCCGTCCGTGGTCAATTCGTAGCAGATGCCCAGGAGGTCGCGAAGCCGCGGCTGACGCAGATCCTGCGGCACGATGTCGGACTTCACGAACGCCGCCGTTTCCGGCGCGGCGAACAGGATTTCGAGCAGTTCGCACTCCAGCTTGTCGTCGCCGGACAACTGGCCGCACATCAGGCGATCGATCGCCGGATCGGCCGGCGTGCGTTCAGCGGCCACGGGCCGCTTGCTGGCAGTCCCCTTCGAGCGCAGCTCCTGCAAACGCTCGCGTACCTGTGATTCCGTGAACCGGAGCCGCATCGACAGGTTGCCCAGCAGCGCCCCTTCGCGCACGTGGTGCGACATGTCCGGCGCGGCAGCCATCAGCGTGAGCATTTCGTCGAGGACCCGCAGCCGCTGATCCACCGTGTCCAGTTTGTGCCGGTCGCGGGCGACGGCGAATTTGTATTCCCAGACTTCCGGGGCGGCGGCCGCCAGTTCGCGGAACTTTTCGATCGAATGTTCGGCCAGGAACTCCGGCGGGTCCTGGTTGTGCGGCAGCGTGAGGATGCGCAGATCGACATCCTGCGCGAGGAATCGCGCCAGGGCCTTGTCGGCCGCTTCGCGGCCGGCCTTGTCGCCGTCGTAGACCAGCACGACGTTCCGGGCGAAGCGCTTGATCGTCTTGACGTGGTCGTCGGTCAGGGCGGTGCCGCAGGTGGCGACGACGTTTTCGATGCCGGCCTGGTGCAACGCGATGCAGTCGGTGTAGCCCTCGGTGACAATCACCGCGTTGGCTTTCTTGATCGCGTCGCGGGCGAAGTTGAGTCCGAACAGCACGCTGCTCTTGTGGTAGACGGCGCTCTCCGAGCCGTTCCAGTACTTGCCGCCGCTGGCGTCATCGCCGGGGAGCTCCCGTCCTCCGAAGCTGACCGGCTGGCCCCGTTCGTTAAAAATCGGAAACAGCACGCGGCCACGGAAGAAGTCGGCAAATCCTCCGTTCTGCTTCTGGGTGACAAGTCGCGAGGAAGCCAGCACCTGCGGCGAAAACTTGCCGCGGGCGCGACCGATCAACCAGTCCCAGCTGGCCGGACTGAATCCGAGCTTGAATTTCCCAATCGTCGCGTCCGTGAATCCACGCCCGCGGAGATAGTTGCGGGCATTCTCGGCGAAGGGCGCCTCGAGCAGCGTCTGGTGGAATTCGCCGAGCGCCCACTGCAGCGCGTCATACAGCGATGTCTTGGCGTCGCCGGCTGGCGCGTCACCGGCGTTGCGGCCGCGGCGGGGGATTTCAATATTGGCGCGGCGGGCGAGGATTTCGAGCGCTTCGCGGAACTCCACGCGCTCCTGTTCCATCACCCAGGTGAAGCAGTCGCCGCCGCTGTTGCAGGCCCAGCAGCGATAGGTCTGACGATCCGGATAGACCCGCAGCGAGGGATCGTGGTCTTCGTGGAACGGGCACAGGCCCCGGAATTCGCGGCCGCCCGCAATGCTGGCAAGCGTAATCGACTCGCTCACCAGCGCCACCAGGTCGGTCCTGGTGCGGACGGTCTCCTTGAACTCGTTCGACAGCTGGTCCGGCACGTCCGCTCCCGCTCCCGACAGATCTCGTACGGCCTGGCGGGAGAATCCGGCGGTACGGGTGCAGATGACCCGCTTGCCAGAACTTGCCGCACCAGACGCAATGATGCGACCTGCGTAGGCCGCAGATCGCACCGACCCGATTCAACCGAAAGCGACAGAGTCGAATCCGTCGCGCCGCCCACGTCCAGCGGCTGTTGCGGAGCGCTCAGCGCCACCACGCAATTCTACTTGACAGACTGCTCCGGTCAAGAAAACCACGGGGTTCCCGGGGCAGGTTGATTGCGTCGCAAGTTGAGAATCCGCAGAACCTTGCTGCCTTACGTCAACGCCAAAGTCTTCCCCGTTGACAACAGGAACCGCTGCGGCACAGTTGATGCAATCGGTATGGTCGATGGCCCATAGACGATGGTCGATGGACGATTGTCGCTGGAACCAGCGGGAAATTCCGCCCATCGTCCCGCGGCCATCGACCATCGACCTTCCATTGGCCTTGAAGCCGTCGGGGCGTCGGCCCTAACATGCGGGCCGGCGCTGGGTTTTGATGGTGCCGCCGGGCCGCCTCATCGAGGCCGCGTCCGCCGGCCGGCTGCGTTTGCCGCTCGCACCCGTTCCGGGTTACCGCCGCCAATGCGTTGCTCGACCGTTTGGCGGTGCGCTTGATGTTTGCCAACGAAGGGGAATCTCTGAGATGAAAGCCGCTGTACTCACCGGAGGGGGAGACTGTCCCGGACTCAACG
Organism: Planctomycetaceae bacterium; assembly: GCA_016795125.1. Lineage (GTDB taxonomy): Bacteria > Planctomycetota > Planctomycetia > Planctomycetales > Planctomycetaceae > JAEUIG01. The sequence goes on from JAEUIG010000761.1 coordinate 4,052, forward strand.
CCGTCATCCGAGCGGTCGTGCGGACCATCCACAACGCGGGCGGCGAAACCATCGGCCTGCTCGAGGGCTGGCGCGGAGCGATTGAAGGCAA
>JAEUIG010000769.1 GCA_016795125.1 Planctomycetaceae bacterium
TATGCACCCGTTCCAGCAGTTCGCGGATCGTTCCCGCGGCGCCTTCGACTTCGTTGATGCTTCCGACCGTCGCAGTGATCTGGCTCAGCTCGACCAGCTCTCCTTCGGTGGTTCCCGACCGTGAAGTGATGACCTGGTCGCCGATCCGCTGCCGAAACGTCTCCAGCGGAATGTAGATGTCGGAGTTGTACTCGCGCCCTTCCAGGCTTCCGCCGATGGCGGCCGACGGACTCCGCGACTTCGTGACGCCGACCACCCGGAACAGCGCCGACGCCATGTTGAAGTGCAGCTGCACCGTGCGCCCGATCGGCTCCTCGTAACCGAACAGCGACAGGGCGGCGTCGGAGCCGAGCACGCAGATGTTTTCTGCGCGATCGGTATCCGCCTGCTCGATGAACCGCCCGGCATCGAGGTCCAGGTGGTTGATCTCCTGGTACGCGGACGTGACGCCCAGCAGGTGGATGTCGGTCTGGCGACCGCCATACCACGCGACCGTGACGATCTCGCGCATGGGGGTGGCGCGCTGAATCTCGGGCACCAGCTCCAGGATATTGAAGTAGTCCTGGCGCGTCAGTCCGTACGAAATGACGCGGGTGCTCCCGCCGCCGCGCGCCTGCCCCGCCGGGGGCTTGACGCTCTTGATGATGATGTTGGTCGCCCCCAGGTCTTCAATTTGCTTCTGAGCCTGGTAACTGACCCCCTCGCCGAGCGCGACCAGCCAGATGACGGCAGTGACGCCGATCAGGATGCCCAGCATCGCCAGGCCGGTGCGCAGCTTGTGCAGCAGCAGGCTCTTGAAGCCGAGGCGCAGCGTCCGCAGCAGGTAGCTGATCACTGCGCCGCCCCCGCCGGTTGCGCGGCGGGCTGACCGGATGTCTCTCCGCCCCGTCCGCCTCCCTCACCGCCGCTGCGCTGACCGCCGCCGCCTCCCCCTCCCATGGCCTTCATGCCGGCGGCGAGTTCCGCCGTCGTGATGAAGCCGTCCTTGTCGGTGTCGGCCATATCGAAGTACGTCTTCAGCGGCTCCGCAGCCTCATCCTTGCTGAGCTTGCCGTCGCCGTTGGTGTCGCTCTGCTTGATGAGCTGCGCCGGGTTCGGCCGTTCGCGCCGTCGTTCTCCGCCCCCTTCGCCGCCCGCCTCCTGACGGCCTCCGCCGCCTTCACGACCGCCGCTGCCGCCGTTGTCGGCCTGCGCGGTCTGTCCTTCGCCGAACTGATCGCGGCTGGCCGTCCGCTCGCTGAGAGACACTTCCTCGCGGGCGGCCGGGACCACGGCGCGCGGGTTTCGCACGACAACGTCCCCTTCCTTGACGCCGTCTTCGACCACCAGATAGGTGTCGTTCGTCAGGCCGATTTTCAGCTTCCGCTCTTCAATCCCGGTCGGAGTCTGAACATACCCGTAATAGCCGTCGCGTTTTTCGACGACGGCCGTCACCGGGAGAGTGACGGCGGATTTGACTTCGGCGATCAGGATCGTGACCTCGGCCGTCATGCCGGGGCGCAGTCCGGTCGGCGAGCCGTCAATCGCCACGAGGGTGGCGTATTCCTTGACGTTCGCCGACATGAAGCTCTGGGATTCGGGCTGATTCGCCATGGACACCACGTGTCCGGTGAACGGGCGGCCCTGAATCACCACGCGGGCTGGCATGCCGGCGCGAATCTGATCGACCTTGGACTCATGGACCGTGGTCTTGACCTGCATGCTCTTGAGGTCGGGCAGTCGCAGAATGCTTTGCCGGTCGCGAACCACGGCCCCTTCGTAGATATCCGGCTCAGACGATCCCCAACGGCTGCGGTTGTCGTTGGCATACACCACCATTCCGGCGGCCGGCGCGACTACCGTACACTTCGAAAGCTGCAACTCCAGGTGCCGCAGATGGGTTTCCTCGTTGGACAGCGTGGCGGTCTCGGCCCGCAGCTGCGCCTCGGCCGCCTCGCGGGTCGCTTCGAGCTGCTTGACGGTCTTTTCGTAGGTGAAGTCCTGCAGCACGCGCTTCGTCGTAATCGCAGCATCGAGGTCCAGTTGGGCGCGCTGGACGGCGAACTGGTCCGCGTCGAGCTGCAGCTGGGTCGCGAAGCCCTTGCGGACCATTCGCTGGGTGAATTCGTAGGTGTTCTGAGCGCTGCTGAGGTTCTGCTGGGCGATCTGGATGGCGGAATCGGCCGTCTGAACGGACTGCAGATACGTCCCTTCCTTGTACTCACGGACGGCAATTTCGGCGGCTGCCAGGTTTTGCTCGGCCTGAATCTTCAGCGCCGTCGCCTTTTCAAAGACGCTCTTCTGCAGGTTGAGCTGATCCGTGATCGCGGCGGGATCGAACTCGATGACTTTCTCACCGGCTTCGACGTTCTTCCCGTCCTGGACCAGCCAGAGAATTGTTCCGCCACCGGCGACCTCGCATTTGACGTCAATGTTCGCCGCACTCTGCAGCGTGCCGTCGTCGGTGACAGTCAGCAGCATGTCGGCCCTGCCAACCGTGTGCGTCTGCACTCCGCGGTTTCCCTCGTCCGCGTTGCCGACATTTCCCCAGAGATGCCAGCCCCCCCAGGCCGCAGCGCCGACCACGATCAGCAGCACCACAAAGGTCGCGATCCGGGAGCGGCCGGAATTTCGAAATCTGGGGGAGGTGGGCTGGACGGTTTGCACGAAAATCCTCCGGGTGGCAGACGACGCGACTCCGTCCCTCGCAAAGGCCTGATGCGGCGGCCCCGGGGGGTGTGGACGACCCGGAGCAGGACTGTCTGGAGTGAATCGAGGTATGTCCTGTTGCGGTCCAACGTTACGATGCAGACCGCGGCGTGCGCGCACCGATTGACGGCGGCTGATGTATTGTAACCCCGAAGGGGTCATCACAGAGAGCGAATTCGACCCGGAAAATGCCAGATCCGGCGAATTTGAGCGGTCGCTCCCGACAGTCCCGCGCGCTGCATCGGGGCCATCACGACGCGCGTCCAGTCGACGACACTGTCGGTGAGCGACGGGAGTCCCCGCGAGAGCGTCTATCGCCTCTGGAGTGTCCCACCCAGTTGCCGCAACGGCGAATCAGAGGCGCCGGCGTCCTTCTCAGGTTCGGCGCTGGAAATCGACGCCCGTGCAATTCCCGGGGAATCGTCCGGCGACTTGCGTCGGACAATTAACCGCCGGCTGGCCGCAGCCCGGCCTGCATCTGCCGATTCTCCTGAGCCGCTTTGAATCGGGAGTCGTGCAGCACCATCCGCCGGCGGCAGTTGCGCCGGGGGGGCCTCGGGTGGGTTCTCCGCAGCGTTCGATTCTTCCGGTCCCAGTTCGTTAAACCAGCTCTGCGGCACCTCCGGCGGCAGCGGATCGTCCTGCGGGGATAGCCGGTCCGCCAGGTGGAGCGGCGTGCGGACCCACAGCCCGTCGTTGTCGAGCTGCATGATCCCCAGTTCCCGGTACAACCGCATGACGTTCGCCTCGTAACTGATCCAGACGCTCGCCATGGCGTTCTGAGCGCTCGCCAGGTCGCCCAAGGCGAACAACAGGTCCTGAGCGACAGTGGGTCCCAGGGCGGCGGGCGGTTGACCCGGCTGCGCCGGGGGCACCGGACGATTGAGTGATTCTCGTGTCTGATCGACGCGGCGGATCGCGATCGCAACGGCCCGGCGCTGGATCTCCAGGTTGGTCCGCAGCTGCGCCATGTCGCGCAGCAGCTGCCGCAATGTGAGATTGACCGTGTCGTTGAATCCGATCAGGTCGCGGCGCGACTGCTGGTATTGAATCAACTGCTGGCGGAACACGTTCCGCTCAACGAGCCGCGTGAAGGGCGGATCAAACTGGACCGACGCCCGCATCGTCGTCGCGTTGGAGTCAAAGCTCAGCGGATTGTCACGCACCGTCTGCACATCGCCGGCCATCTGGATCGTCAGGTTCGACTTGAGCTGGTTCGCATTGAACTCGATCAGGCGCCAGACATCGACGAGGACAGCGCGGTTGTTCATCCAGTCCAGCCGGTTCGCACGTGCAATCTCCAGGGCGACTTCCGGCGTCAGGTCGAGAGGTTCGACGGTAATCTGCTCGCTGCGCGACCGGGCGCCGAGCAGTCCCACATCGCTGACGATCGACTGGAGCTCGGTGAGCAGAACGATGTACCGTTCCGCCGTGTCCTTGCGGTTGTCGGGCGAGAGCGACTGCTGGATATCGGCCAGTTCCGATCCGGTGGCGTCAAACCGCTCAACAATCAGCTGATGGCTGTCGTCAAGGCGCTCGCGCTCTCGACCGTATGTCTGCTGATCGGCCGGCGACATCGACTGGAGCCGGCTCGGCGCTGCTTCGTCCATTTTCTGAAGGTCGGCGGGCACCGCGTCGATGCGGACCTGCAGCGTTCCGCGGGCCGCAATGAGCCGCTCGATGAACTGCTGCAATTCGACCAGCGTCGGTTCGTCGGGCAGTTGGCCGAAGGCGGCCGCCAGTTCGTCGAGTTGTGTCTGCACCGACGCCGTTTCTGCGTCGATCAGCCGGAACTGCTCGAGATACGATTCGTCCAGTTCGACCGCGAGGTCGGGGGGCAGACCGAGAGTGCCCCGTTTGAAGTTGTCGAGCGAAAGCTGCAACGCATTGCGCGACTGCAGCAGGTTCGCGCGTTGAGTTTCGATGCTCTGTCGGAACTGGTCGACCTGCGCGACGTTGACCAGCCCGGCTTCCTGGTTCGCCTCCAGCAGCGCGAGTGTTCGCAGCTGCAGATTGAGACTGGCCTCGACGTTGTGAATCTGCTGCAGCGTCTGCAGCAGGCCGACGTAACCGCCGACGTTGCCGACGCCGCCGCCGGCGAATCCAGTTCCCGCGCCGCCGCCACCCGTGCCGCCGAAGCCGCGGCCGAAGCCGGCCGCATTACCGACGCCGGCAAAGCCGCCGGTGCCCTGACCGCTGAAGCCTTCCAGGCCCGCGCCGAAGAAGCCACCGCGTCGCTGCGGGCCGCCGGCGCTGCTGTCGCCGTACACGACCGTCCCATAGAACCCCTGGCGATAGCGCTCCATCGAACGCAGGTTGGACAACAGCGTGCGCTCGGCAAGCGTCAGTCGTTCCAAGGCGACGGCACGTCCGCCGTTTCGCAGCAGGGGCTGAATGAAGCTGAAATTCACCAGCGAAGTTGTCAGCCCCTGATTCGGACCCGTGAACTCCCAGACGGTATTGTTGGCGAAACCGATCAGCGTTTGTCCGGCGGCCGAGAGTTGGCGAGTGGCTTGCCCCGTGGTATTCCAGGCGACGCGGTTGCTTTCGCCGCCGGCGCGCTGATCGCCGACGTGTGTGTATGCAAGACCGGTGCCACCGAAGAACTGCGTATCGAACCGGAAACGCTCGGTGCTGACGTCGAGCGCGGAGAGATAGATCGTCTCCAGCTGCTCCTGGTAGTCGGGCGAGTGAATCCTCGCGATCTTGACCGCTTCCTGCGATGACAACAGCAGCTTGCCGTCCGGAGTGAGCCGCGCCTACTGCCCGACGGATTCACGCCACCACGGATTCTCGAGGTCGTAGGTCTCGCCGTAGTCGTCCCAGCCGCTGTAGCCTTTCTTGCCGTCCACCCGCTTCATGAACTGGTGCGATGCGGGGTCATCGGTCGGCATCGGCGGGAAGTCGGGATCGTGCACAACCGCGTAGCGGCTGCGCGGATCGATTTCGATCGAAAAGTTCTCCAGGTCCCAGCGCGGGTCGCTGGACTTTTCTTCGATGAGGCAGCGCACCTCCACGTCCGCCGCCTCGCGGTAGAACGTGCGATTGCAGCCCGGCAGCAGCGAGATTACCGCCAGCAACGGCGCCGCGTGCCGAACAATTCTCGGGCCCAGGGCCGCGATCGTCATGACCACCAGTTCCCCCCCCTCTGCGGCAGAATCCGCCCGTACGGGCGATGAGCCGCAATTCCCCCGCTGCCGCGCGCAGCTGCTCTCC
>JAEUIG010000774.1 GCA_016795125.1 Planctomycetaceae bacterium
ACAGGCCGCCAGCTGGCAGCCGCAGGTGACGACCGTCGACCTCACCTACCGCCCCGATCTCGGCACGCGCGAATCCGTCGAACGCGATCGCACCGAATGGCTGGCCAAACAACAGGCGGCCGAACAGGAGGGGAACGCCGACGCGGCCCGCGACGCCCGCGCCATGGTCGAACGCTCCACCCGCCGCCTCACCCGGATCGCCACGCTCCCGGAAGCGACCGCGTACCCCTATCCCATCCGCGCCTGGCGCCTGGGAGACGCCGTCTGGCTCGCGCTCGACGGCGAACACTACAACATCCTGCAGCGCGAACTCCGCGCCCGGTTCCCCCGCACCCCGCTCATCATCGGCACCCTCGCCAACGGCTCCAATGTCTGGTATCTCCCCGACGCCGACTCCTACGGCAAACCCGGCCTCTACCAGGAAGAAGCGTCAGTCCTCGCCAAAGGTTCGCTCGAACAACTCATCGACGCCAGCACCGCCGCCATCCGCCGGCTGCTGGACGAATAGAACGCAGATGACGCGGATTAAGAGCCTGTCCGAAAACCGGAATGGGGTGGCCGGGGCTGGACCGAAGGGAAGCCCCGGTGTGTTTTCGCCGGGGTTTCGCGTTGCTTCAACCCCGGCCACCCAGCTGGCTTGCAGTTCTCGGCTAGGCTCTTGAGAGATTCATGCCGATCAGGAAAGACTTCACGCCGAACTGCATTCAGCGCCACCGGGGTCGTAACATCCCCCAGCAAGCGCGACAGGTCAGTATCATCTTCGTTCCCTTCGTTTCCTTCTGTTCATTTCCTTTTCTTTATCTGCGGCAATCTCTTGTATCTGCGTCATCTGCGTTCCATCACTGAGACCCCATGAAAATCACCGCGATCGAACCGCTCGTCTGTCACGCCCGGATGCGGAACTGGGTGTTCGTCAAGGTCGTCACCGATCAGCCCGGCCTTCACGGCTGGGGCGAAGCCACGCTGGAGTGGCACACGCGCAGCATCGTCGCGGCGATCGAAGACCTCGCCCCGCTGCTCATCGGCGAAGACCCGCGCCGCGTCGAACACCTGTGGCAGATGATGTACCGCCAGCATTTCTGGCACGGCCACGGCGTCGTGCGGTCAACCGCCATCTCCGGCATCGACATCGCGCTCTGGGACATCGCCGGCAAGATCGCCGGCATGCCCTGCTCGCAACTCTGGGGCGGGCCTGTCCGCGACTACATTCGCACCTACTGCCACCTCGGCGGCGGCAAGATGGAAGACTTCTATGAAACACCGGTCGACGACGCCAAACGCTTCGGCGAACTGGCCAGCAAGGCCGTCGCCGACGGGTACACCGCCTTCAAGTCGATGGCCGTCCCTCCCACGATGCCGCTGGAAGGACTGCGGCCGGTTCGCCGCGCCGAAGCCGCCGTCGCCGCCATGCGTGACGCCGTCGGCGACGACATCGACATCATGGTCGACTGCCACGCGCGGCCGACACCCGCCATGGGACTCAAGTTCGGCCAGGCGCTCGATCCTTACGGCCTCTACTTCTTTGAAGAACCCTGCTGGCCGGAATCCGTCGACGGACTCGCGATGATCAACGCGGCCATTACCACCCCAGTCGCCACGGGAGAGCGCGTCACCGAGCTGTCCGCCTTCCGCGAGCTGTTCGCGCAGCGCGCCTGCGAGGTCTGCCAGCTTGATCTCACGCACTGCGGCGGATTCACCAACGCCCGTCGCATCGCCGCGCTCGCCGATGCTCACCGCATCTCCCTCGCACCGCACAATCCGCAGGGACCGGTCAGCACGGCCGCTTCGCTGGAGTTCGGCTTCTCCCAGCCCGGCTATATCATCTGCGAAACCGTCCACGCCGACGTCCCCTGGCGCCAGGACGTCGTCACCGAAGGTTACGTCATCGAACCCAATGGCCGCATCGTCCGCCCCAACACCCGCCCCGGCCTCGGCATCGAGATCAACGAAGCCGAAGTCAAGAAGCACCCCTTTCAGCAGGAGCTGCTCCAGCGAGTCTTCTACCCCGACGGCGCCGCGGGCGACTGGTGACGGGAAATCGCGGCGAATCGGTCACCGCGTTGGCCTACACGCCCTCCCACTCATCCTTGGCGATACCACCCTGACGCAGGATTCGGGTGAGGAGTTCTCGACCGATATCACCCTGATGCGGGTTGGGAATTGTCAGAGTTCGATCGCCGCGCACCATGAACTGATGCTTGCCGCCTTAGAAAGGCCCCTCAAATCCCAAGCGGCAAAGTGTCTCGACCAGAACTCGTCGTTTGATCGGCCCGAACGGAGGCATCAGATTGCCACTTCTTTGACAGCGAGACTGATGCCGTCAAATTCCGGCAACTCCAGATGCCGATGGACCCGGAACAGTACCCAATCTTCGAGCGCTTGTTCGAGTTCATCACGGCAAGCTTCCAGCGTCGTTGCATTCGAATAAACACCCGGACAATCCGGTATCTCGCCGTAGAAACTGCCGTCGTCCGACAGCAGTTCGTATCGCGCACGACGCAGGGCGACTTTCAAGTAAGCGGTCAGCATGATTCCTGCCTCGAACAGCTACGTTCCTTAATGTTCAGTGTACCACGATGCCCCGATTGATTCGCGTCTTTCTCGGTTCCTTCTCTTCTCAATGACCGCCGATTCCACCCGCGCAATCTTGCCTCGGATCGTATCAGTCGGGAAACTGAATCAATCGCCCCGCCAACGGAGCTTCCCCATGACGCTGCACCGCTGGTTCATGCTCGTCGCGGTAGTTTTGCTGACCCTCGCAGGGTGCGGAAGTTCGCCCCCCAGTTCTCCGCCGCCCGGATCGGAACCGCCCCCCTCCAGTCCGCCGCCCGCAACGACCGCCGCCGCACCCGCTCAGCAACCCGTCGCCGGCACTCCCGCCAACAAGCCCGCGCCCGCCCCGCGCACACGCCCGCTGCCTGATGTGCCCGAATCGCACAAGTTCCAGGTCGGCACGGACATCCCCAATTTCGACGTCGTGCCCGCGTCCGACCCGCGGTCCGGCGCGCTGGTGGCACTCGTCGAGCCCCCTCTCGGCTTCGACAGTTCGATGGTCGCTCTCGAGATGCCCGCCGGGACGGCGCCTCAAGCAGCGTCCGGCGGCGCACCCGCCGGATTCACCGTCATCCGCGACGCCGGTCTGGCCGAAGACGGCCTGCCGCAGCGCATCCGCTGCGACAAGGACGGTTCGGAAATGACACGCGTCCCCGCCGGACTCTTCCTCCAGGGCGCCGACAACGCGGAACCGAATGCCGCGCCGATGCATCCCGTCGAACTCAGCGGGTACTACATCGATGTCCGGGAAGTCACCGTCGGCCAATACCTGAAATACTGGAAGGAACTGCGCCCCACTCCCGGCCGCGCCGCCAACGAAGACGCCCCCGCCGACATGCCGGCCGCCGGCATCAGTTGGCGCGACGCCGACGGCTACCTCGAATGGGTCGGCAAGGAACTCCCGACCGAAGCCGAGTGGGAGAAAGCCGCCCGCGGACCGAACCAGTTCACGTACCCGTGGGGAGACGGCCGCGTCCTGTGGCACATGCCGCGCACTCCCGCACAGATCGACCTCGTCGGGTCGTACCCCGCCGACCGCAGCATCTACGGCGTCTTCGACATGGCGGGCAACGCCCGCGAATGGTGCGCCGATTTCTACGCCGACGACGCCTACCAGCAGGCCGCAGGCACAACCGGCGCCGTCGTCACCGACTGGACGGGTCCCAAGGCCGCGTCCCCGCCCGGACATCGCGTCGTCCGCGGCAACGCGCCGGGCTGGCAGCTCTGGCACCGGGCCAGCTCGCCCATGCTGGCCCCCGCCCCCGACATCGGCTTCCGCGGCGTCCTCCACTGGCCGTCAACCGCCGGCAGCAATAGCGCCGCTGGCGAAACGCCCGATTCGAACGAACCGCCGCCCACCAACGCCCCGCGCCGCGAACGCCGCCGCGCGAATTGAACGGCGAGCCGGGCGGCGTCAGCCCCCGGTTTCTGCCGACGACCGATGCGAAATCACGCCAGCTTCAGCAGCTTCCGCGTCAGCCATTCCGCGCACAAGAGTCCGACCAGCAGGTACAGCACCCACTGCCGGTCCCACAACTCGCGCAACTGCTGATCGATGATGATCTGCTGCCCCATGTTCGGCAGCAGCGCCGGAATCCGCGCCGCCGCCTCGTCGATCGGCACGTATGCGCCCCCCGTGCCTTCCGCCAGTTGCGTCAGGACCGCCATATTCTGTCGCAGCTCGGCCATCTCCAGCGCCGGCAACAGCACGGAGACGTCTCCCGTCAGCACGTTGCGCGTGTCGGGGATCGTCAGCTCCAGCTTGTACCGCCCGGGCACCGTGGCCAGGAGATCGCCGGTGTATTCCGAAGGCCGGTCGATGTCGCGCTCGAGCTGCAGCGGCGGCACCAGCGGGCGGCCGGTCGGATCAGTGACCTGCATCGTCACCTGCGCATCATCCAGCGGCTGGAACTGCGAATTGAGCAGCCGCGCCCGGATCGGCACCGTCTGGCCGACGTCGTACTCACGGCCTTCCATGATGAGCATGCTCCCCTGCACGCCGCGCCGCGTCCGACCTTCGCCCGCCTTGCGCACCAGCTTGATCCAGAACCGGTCATAGAACGACTCGTCCACCGCCCGCAGCCGCCAGATCTCCGGACTCCCCAGGTACAGGATGTTCCCCTGGCTGTACCGCTGTCCGGCCAGCAGCACCGACTGCCCGTCCCGGCCGCGCGCCTGCGGATCGGTGAACTCCGCATACACCGTCGCTCCCCGCTTGCGACCGCGCGTCGGATAGCACTTGAACACCCGCAGCCGGCCCCAGATGTCGACGTCCGCAGGCTGATCTTCCAGGCTGAGAAACGCCGCCGCCGTCCCTTCCTGCGTCAGCCCGACGGGAAATGCCTCCTCGGACCGCTCCCCCGCTCCCAGCCCGCGCACTTCTTCCAGCAGCACCGGGTACAGGTTGGCCAGATGCTCGGTCCCTGCCCGAGCATCCGAGATCGCCGCCGCCAGTTCCGAGGTGTTCACGTCACCCGCGATCAGGATCAGACCGCCCCCTTCGGACGCCACCCACTCTTCCAGCAGCTCCTGGCTTTCAGACGGAATCTGCAGCCAGTCCGGATCGAATGCGATGATGACGTCGTACGCGAACAGTTCCTCCCGCGTCTTGGGGAAGTCGAACAGGATCTCGTGCGAATCCTGACTGATGCCCGGGCCGCCCGTCTGCAGCCAGACGTCTACCTGCATCGACTTATGCCGGTGCAGTACGTTCTTCGCAAAGATGTAGTCCCGCATCGGGCCGCCGGCGACCAGCAGCACCTGCAGCGGCTCATCGAAGACGTTGACGGTCCGCGACACCTGGTTGTCGTCGTCACGGCTCTCGCGAACTCCTTCCGGCGGATGGACGACCAGCTGATAGTCGACCGCGCCCTTCCGCTCGGCCGACTGCGTAAACGTCACCACCGCCGGCGCAGTGCCGTCCGGCAGGGTGACCTGTTCCGTGGCGATGACCGTCGGCTGCGACTCGTCGGCGTACTGCCGCGTCAAATCCACCTTCACGGTCTGCCTGGCCAGCCCCTGCGCCTGCACGTACCCCGTGATCTCGAACGTGTCCTGCCCGTCCCGTGCTCCGTCGGCGCGCGGCAACTGCACGTCCGTCGGCGCGACGATCCGCGCGATCTGCACGTTCACCGGCGGCTGCACGCCACCGACGCCGGTCGAAATCAGACGCACGCCCGCCGCACGCGCCCGTTCAATCGCCGGCCGCACGTCGCGCCCCATGTTCGACGCACCGTCGCTGACGATGATGATCCCCGACAGCGTCTTCCCCTTGATCTCCGTCAGCAGCGTATCGACCGCATCTCCCAGCCGCGTCGAATTGCCGCGCGGCTGCAGCACCGTGTTCCAGTCCGGCGCCGCCGGCGACTCCATTGTCGCTGCAACACCTGCGGGGCTGTCGGCGTCGACGTTCTGACGCGGATCATACGCCGTCTCAAACCGGTGCAGGTTTTCGCTCAGGCTGCTGTCGAACGTGTACAGATCGACGTCATGCGTCTGCTGCAGTGCGGGGATCAACGGCGATTCCGTGAGCACGTCGCGAACGACCGCCATCCGCGTCTCTGGTTCGGCGCTCCCCGTCTCTCCCGGATCGCGCGCCGGCTGCTGCATCGACGTCGACGTGTCAACGAGAATCGCCACCTGCGACGGACGAAACGCATCCTTCTGCGTTCGCTCCTGCGGATTGAGCGCAATCACCACGAGCCCGGCGATCACCCCGATCCGCAGCAGCGTGAGCCACACCGTCCAGCCGCGGGAGAGCGAACGGGTATCCCGGAAGTACATCCACACCACGAACGCAGTCGCCAGCGCAAAACCGGCAAACAGCGACCACTCCCCGCCCGTCTCCGGCCAGTCCAGTTCCAGCGACGTCGACGTTGTCGCCGGCGCATCGGCAGCCGCCTGCGCCAGCACGCTCAGATTGTGTGCAATGAATCCCGGCATTCAACCACTAGCCTGAAGCGCCAGCGAGGGCGTTTCATCGATATCAATGTTTTGGCAAAGCTCACGCCATCGCGTGCCGGCTCCGCGGCGGATGATAGCTCAGCCGATACGCCAGCGCCTGTTCTCCGGCAATCACCGCCAGCAGCAGCATCAACAGTCCCCAGCGCATGTCGGCGCCCGGCGCCGAACTGCGGATCCAGTCGACGGAATCCGGCGACTGGATCGACAGATGATCCACCGGCCCGACGGCTGCCAGCAGATCACTTTCCGTCACCAGTTTCAAATCCCCTTCTTCCACCGGGACATTGAACGCGATGAGCCGCTCCTGCGGCTGCCCGCTGCTGTCCGTCATCCGCACCGTGTAGACGCCGGGCGGATCCGTCTCGCGAAATGTCGCCGTCAGCGGCGCGAGTCCGCGTGCATCGCTTCCCGGGTCCTGAACAGCGCCTTCTGCCGGAACCGCCTTGATCTGCGTCACATGGCTGTCCGGCGAGACGAACTCAACGTCGTCGGCAAAGGCCATCCGGCTGAACGTCTCTTCGATCGGCTCGCCGACCGTTTGCCGGGCCAGTGCCTGGTCGCGGCGGGCGAGGTACTTCGCGAGGTCGAGTTGAAACACCGCATAACTTGGCGCGGCCGGACCGTTCGCCCAGTTGGTCCACGGCAACCCGTCGTCCGGAGTCAGCAGCGGTCCGGCCGCCGTCAGGCAGGTGACGACCCGCCCCTTGCCGAATTCATGCTCCAGGATCAGCGGCTGCTGCGTGCGCAGGCTCGCAATTGTCTGCACCTGCGTCGACTCGGGCAGCGTCTCGATCAACCATTGCTCGTCCACCGGATACAGCGCATTGACGAAGATCAGGTCCAGGAACAGCCGTCCCTCGCCGTTGAGGATCGTCATGAGCGGATGCTGCGCCGGCCGGATATCCGGTCCGGCGTTTCGAGTCGTGTCGCGCGGCACGTTGCGAGGTGCGTTACCCAGCGGCGCGGGAAACAGTCCCGCCCCTTGCTTGTACAGCACTTCGTTGTAGAAGGCCGGCCGCACGGAATCGCCGAGGAACCACGCCACTCCTCCGCCATTTGCGACATACTGCTCCAGCGACGCCACATCATCGGCCGGCAACTCCGCCACGTTCACCAGGTAAACCAGCCGGTACTGGTCGAGCGATGTCTGCCGCAAATAGTCAGGAGCGGCCACGAACGGCGCATACCCGGTGACCGCTTTGTCCGCCGCCAATGCATCGGCGATGTACGCGCCCTGTTCCTGTCCGGGCGTCCCGTCGATCACCAGCACGGGGTTCTCCGTCGGGACCGACACCGCCAGGTGCCGCACGTTGTCCGGCTCCAGCGAGTCGGCTTCCAGCGACGTCGTCACGCGATGCGACCCCGCCGTGTCGAACCGGATCTCAAAGCTGCGCGCCGCCTGTTCGCCGGCAGGAATCGAGTCAAAGACCAGGTTCCTCGGCAACGCACGGCCGTCCACCGACAGCAACACGCGCACGTTCTGTGCCTCCCGCACACCGTAGTTCACCACCTTCACTTCCAGCGTGACCGGAACTCCGGCCGCGGCCGCAGCAACATTCCCGCTCAGCTCGCTGATCCCCAGGTTCTCGTGCGGCGTCTCGACCGTCCGCACCAGGTTGACCGCCACGCCCGCGTCATCGAGCGACTTGAGCGACGTCGCCATCTTCTGGCTGTCGTGCCAGTCGCGGCGGCGGAAGTCCGAGACCACATGCAGATGCCGCATGTCGTCGCGGTCCGCTCCCAGCCGTCCGCGCGCCGCTTCCACTGCCGCGTGCAGGTCCACCGACTGGTGCGTGCACTCCAGGTCTTCCAGCCGCGCAGACACCTCGTCGACCAGGCCATCGTCGATGTCCCGGGCCGCAAACCCCGCGACAGGATCATCAGGACGCGAAGCCAGCAGCAGCGTGAACCGCTGCGTGCCCGGACGGTTCGCTCCCTCGGCGACCAGCTTGCGGATGATCCCTTTCGCTTCGTCAAACGCCGAGGTTTCGCCGTTGCGGTCCCGCATCGAGCCGCTGTCGTCCAGCAGCACGAGGTGATGCGACTTCGCGCCGCGAAACAGCGACAACTGCTGCGCACTCAGCACCATCCGGCCGATCAGTGCGACCAGCAGCAGCACGAACAGCACGCGCAGGAGGAGCAGCAGCAGCTGTTCCAGCAGCACGCGCCGGCGGTTCCGCTCCTGGCTGGAGAGCAGGAACTCCATCGCCGCAAACCGGACGCGCCGGTAGTGCAGGCGGTTCAGCAGATGGATCGCGATCGGCAAGGCCACGAGCGCCAGCCCGGGCCAGAACACCGCCGGATTCAGAAAATGCTGCGCGATCCAGGAGGTCACAGGGGGGACGGTCGTCGGTTATCGGTCGTCGGTACACACCCTCGTTCCCAAGCTCCAGCTTGGGAACGCACTCACCGCCAAGCTCTGCTTGGCGTGCAAGAATTGAATTCGCAGATCTTCCCTCTCACGCTCGTTCCGCGCGCCGGAATCCGACGCGATGCTTGATGTAGTGCCGCAGTGCCGCGTCGATGTGCTCGCTTGTCCGCAGCACCTGGTAATCGATGACGTTCCCCGCGCAACTGCGACGGATTTCGGCCAGATACGCCTGCATCGCCGCCAGGTACCCGTCGCGCAGGGCGCGCGGGTCGCACACCAGTTCGCCGGTCTCCTCCAGCCCCTCGAACCGGGTCGTGCCGGAGAAGTTGAAGTCCAGCTCTTCATCATCCAGTACGTGAAACACGAGCACGTCGTGCCCGCGGCGACGCAGCAGCCGCAGGCCCTTCAGCACCCCGTCGCGCGGTGCAAACAGGTCGGAAATCAACACGACCATCCCCTTCTGCGATTTCTCGTTCGCGACGTACTTGAGGATGTCGAACATGTTGGTCTTGCGCGTCGGCGACTCCTGCACCAATACCGACAGGATCGACCCCAGGTGCGTCTGCCTGCTGCGCGACGGCGCGATCCCGCGCACCTCGTCGTCAAATGCCAGCAGGCTCACCGCGTCCTGCTGTCGCAGCAGCAGATACGCCACCGCCGCCGCCACCGTGCAGGCATAGTCGAATTTCGTCACGCTCCCCGAGCCGTACTGCATCGACTCGCTCACATCGACCACCAGCGTCGTCCGCAGGTTGGTCTCCTCTTCGTACTGCTTGATGTAGTACTTGTCGGTCTTCGACCACACCTTCCAGTCGATCCGCCGCACGTCGTCGCCGGGCGCGTACTCGCGATGCTGCGCGAACTCGATCGACTGCCCGAAATACGGACTGCGATGCTGTCCCGACAGGAACCCCTCGACCACGTTGCGCGCCGCCAGCTCCAGCCGCGAAATCCGCGCGACCGCCTCGGGTGTCAGGAATTGCTTGAGGTCAACGGACACGTTTTAGTGGGTAGTAGATAGTGGGTAGTGGGTAGCGGGCGGTGTCTATCCCAACGACTTCCGCAACCCGGTGATGATTCTTCCAACCTCCGCAATGTCGTTCTCAAGCTCGCTTAAGGCTCCCTCGTCGATGAACCCCAACTCATTTGCGATTACGAGTTGTGTATCCAACTCTGTGAGTGATCCGGTGGCAATCGACAAGAATCGTTGAAACTCTGCAGGAGTTCCACGTCCCTTTCCTTCTGCAATGTTCGATGGCACGGAGACCGCGGCACGCCTGAACTGCTGTGTCAATCCAAACCGCTCGTCCGACGGAAAGCGGCTTGACACCTGATAGCAGCGCTTCACGAGATGTACCGCCTTCTGCCAGGCGATCAGGTCGCGGTGACTGCTAACGGTTGCCATTCATTGACTCCGCTACCGAAGCCCCTTTCCTACCCACTACCCACTACCCACTACCCACTATGCAGCAAAGATCTTCTTCAGCTGCGGATCGCTCGTCAGCTCCCCCTCCTTCGACGGCGTCGTCGCCAGCAGCTTCTCAATGACACGATCGGCCGTGACGCCTTCGCTTTCGGCGGCGAAGTTCGTCACGATGCGGTGCCGCAGGACCGGCGCCGCCAGCGCCTGGATGTCGTCCGTCGAAACGTGCGACCGACCGTTCAGCAGGGCCCGCGTCTTGGCTCCCAGCAGCAGGAACTGCACCGCCCGCGGTCCGGCCCCCCAGCTCAGCCAGTCGTTGATGTAGTCCGGCGTCCCGTCTTCACCAATCCGCGTCTGTCGCACCAGTGCCAGCGCATAATCGACGACATGGTCCGTCACCGGAACCTGCCGGACAATTCTCTGCAGTTCCAGGATCTCGGCGCCGCTCAGGACCGGCTGAATCTCCCCCTGCTGCAGCGACGTGGTTTGCCGGGCGATCCGGCGTTCTTCCTCGAATGTCGGATACCGCACGAACACCTTGAACATGAACCGGTCCTGCTGCGCTTCCGGCAGCTGGTAGGTCCCCTCCTGCTCAATCGGGTTCTGCGTGGCGAGCACGAAGAACGGATCGGCCAGCAGGTGCCGCGTCTGGCCGATGGTCACCTGCCGTTCCTGCATCGCTTCCAGCAGCGCCGCCTGCGTCTTCGGCGGAGTGCGATTGATCTCGTCGGCCAGAACCACATTGTGAAACAGCGGGCCGGGAAGGAACCGGAACTCGCGATTGCCCGTGTCCTGGTTGGTCTGCAGCACGTCGGTCCCCGTGATGTCCGCCGGCATCAGGTCGGGCGTGAACTGGATGCGGGCGAACGTCATCGACAACGTCCGCGCCAGCGTGCTGATCATCAGCGTCTTGGCGAGGCCGGGAACCCCTTCGAGCAGGCAGTGTCCCCTGCTGAACAGCGCGATCAGCAATTGATCGATGACGTCGCTCTGCCCGACGATCACCTTGGACATCTGCTCCCGGATCCCCTGGTACGCCTGGCTGAGCTTGTCGATGGATTCTTGCGGCGTCATCGGCGGTCGTGGCCTTGTTCGACAGGAATTCGCAGTCCGCGTGCGCGCGGCAGCCCCTGTATGGTAGGTGACCGGGAGGGGGGGGAGAAGTCGGAGTCGTCAACAGGGCCGTTGAGCGCAATTCTACTAGCCGCGACCGCAAGTGAGCGCATGATGAGTGCGCTCCCTCACGGTCGCGGCTGGTGCAGATCAGATCCGACTTCCGACTGGATCGTGTCCAGCATCCGTGCAGTCACCTCCGGATACTGCGAGGCGACGTCGAGCGTGTCCCAGGCATCGTCCGGTTTCACGAACAGCCGCGGCCGATCGGCCTCGGAGTCGACAGGCATGTCGCCGTCCTGTTGCACCATCTGCGGTCCACACAGGCACGCAAAGTCTTTCGTTCGCAGGCTCCACCCGAGTTGCCGCGAACCCAGGAGCAACTCCGCGCGCACCTCATCGATTTCATCCCGCAGCACGGGCCACAGGCTGCGGGCGCCGGAAGTCGCGTCGTGTTTCACGTGAAACAGTTCCGAGAGTGTAGGCACGATGTCCTCCAGTGTCGTCAGGGCGTTGCGCCGTGTTCCGTCCGCCTGCGTCCCGGTCCGGACGAGCAGCGGCACATGGACCAGCGGCTCGATCAGCGACGGACACCCGGATGACAGCTGGGCGTGCGGGCCGGCCAGGTCTCCACCGGTGGCTGTCACAATCAGCAGCGCATCGGAATCAGCTTCCGCCTGCACCATATCGAGGACCTGCCCGAGTTTGGCGTCGAGCCCCATGACGGCGGCCGCATAGACAATGCGTCGCAGCCGGCCGATGGCTGGCGTCGCCGCAATGGCCGCGCGGTCGAGGTATCCACCCGCCATGAGCTGCGGAATTGCCGCATCCAGCCAGCCATCGGGAGAAACGCTGCGATCCGGCGGTTCGCTCATCAGCACGGCGAGCGACTCAAAGAGTGCTTCGGCATCGCACACCGCTGGCCAGGCGGCACCCAACTGCTTCGACGGCGCACTCCAGGGCGACGCGATGTCCGCAAACTGCAGCCAGAGCAGGGCATGCTCATGACGCGCGACCGCCTGCCGCCAATCGGCCAGCGCAGCCGACAGTTCGCCGTCCCCCTGTCGAAACGCGATGGCCGCGCCGCCGTCTTCCCGCACATCGGCGGCCAGACGAGACAATCCGGCATACCTTTCGACTGCCTGCGGCAACGCGTAGCACTGATCGAACACGACGCTGTGGGCCGCAAGCCGATCGAACCGCGGCGTGCGAATCCAGGTGTTCCCGTAGCAGCCGAGAGACCACGCCGCCAGATGTTCAAAGCTGATCACCACCGCCTGCATGCCGCCGGATTGTACCGACGAACGAGAGATTGTTCACGACGACGGTTCAGCCCGGCCAGGCGGCGTCAGCCTTCGGATTTTCACCACCTACCGGCACTCGCTATGCTGGATCCTGTGTCAACTCCCACCACCACGCTCCTGATCCGTTACGGCGCGATCCCCGAAGTCGCGCGGTTCACGAATCCGCAGTCGATCTCCGTCGCGCGCGGCGACGCCGTGATCGTGTCCACGCATCGCGGCCCTGAGCTGGGCTCCGTGCTCGAATCCCTGCGGCCCGCCGCCGAACCGGGCACCGGGGAACCGGCCGAGCCGAGCGGCGAAGTGCTGCGGCGCGCATCGGACTCTGACCGCGACCGGGCCACCGAACTGCGCCGCGATGCGGCGCAGGAATTCACCGGCTGGGAGCAGCGCATCGCCGAGTGGCAGCTCGACCTGCAGCTCGTGGACCTCGAATGGACCATCGACCGGTCCCGGCTGATCCTGTACGTGCTCAACGAACGCGGGCCGGACTGCGCGAAACTGGCGCTGCAGGCGGCCGCCGGAGGCTGGGGCGTCATCGACGTGCAGCCGGTCGCCGCCGAGGGACTCCTCCCGAAGGAAACCGGCCACGGCGGCTGCGGCTCCTGCGGCTGTCATAACTGACTCGCCGGAGCGCAGCCTGAAGGCGGAACTCCAACAAAAAAGCCGCCGGGGTTGACCCGGCGGCTCGTCGGTTGAACACGTCGTCAGACGCTGACGTCGATCTCGTAGCCCTTCCGCTGCTCGCGGGTCTGCCACTGGTTGGCATCGGCGTCGCCGACGATCTGCTGCGCGACCGGGTCCCACTCCAGCTTGCGGCCGAGGCGGATGGCGATGTTCGCCAGGTGGCAGGTCGTCATCGCCCGGTGGTGCGACCAGACGTCGGAAATCGGCGTCCCGCGGCTCTTCACGCATTCCATGAAGTTCCGCATGTGGGCGTTCGGCGTGCCCGCGTAGTCGGTGCCATGCAGGGCCGCGACAGCGCCGTCCGGCAGCGGGTTGGTCTTGAGGTCTTCGAACGGCTTGCCCTTGATGTCGCCGCGGCTGACGTGGAAGCGGCCCTTCGTGCCTTCGAACAGGATGCCGTTGCCGTCCGGCGACGAATCGACGATGTGCAGCTCGACGCCGTTCGCGAACATCACCTGGATGTCGAACTTCGTCGCCGTGTTGTACTGGTCGTCGAGCGTCGGCCGGCCGTCCTTGTACGGCACCGGATGCTCGGCCACCAGGCCTTCGATGCTGGTCGGCCCCTGGTCCGGCCCGTTCTGCTCGATGGCCCACTGTGCGATATCGACATGGTGCGCGCCCCAGTCGGTCATCTTGCCGCCGGAGTATTCGTACCACCACCGGAATTCGTAGTGGCAGCGGGAGTTGCCGTACTTGTTGTCGAGGGCCTTGTACCGGTAGTCGACCAGCGGCGCCTGGCCGAGCCAGCGTTCCCAGTTAAGACCGGACGGAACATCGACCACCGGGATCGAGCCGCTGACCGGCGCGCCGCCGATGTCGCAGGTGACCTTTTTGACCTGGCCGATCCGGCCGTCGCGGATCATGGCGATCGCCTGCAGGAACCGCGGGCCCTGCTTGTCGCCCATTTCGCTCCGCTGCTGGGTTCCGACCTGGAACACGCGGCCGGTCTCTTCCAGCACCTTGATGATCTGTTTGACTTCGAGAATCGTGAGGGTCAGCGGCTTTTCGCAGTAGACGTCCTTGCCGGCCCGCAGGGCCTCGATGGCGATCTTGCTGTGCCAGTGATCGGGGGTGACAATCGTGACGGCTTCGATGTCCTTGCGATCGAGGATCTTGCGATAGTCCTCGTGCATCGCGATTTCGACGTCTTTCCCTTTTTCCCCTTGCGAATTCTTGACCAGATCGCGTCCGGCCCCCATGTGGTTTTCATCGACGTCGCAAACGGCGACGCAGTTGCCGTACTTCAGGGCGTTGGGGCCGACGCCTCCCATCCAGCGATCGCCGGTACCGATACAGCCGATGATGGGACGCTCGTTGGGAGAGCGAAACGCCGCCGCCATCGCGCTTTTGCTGGTGAACCAATAGGGCATCGTCCCTGCGGTCAACGCGGCGACCGAC
>JAEUIG010000786.1 GCA_016795125.1 Planctomycetaceae bacterium
ACCGCACCGGCATCCGCATCGGCTCCGCGGCGCAGCGCATTGAATTGGCAGACAACACGATCGAAGGCTTTGCGAATTCGATCGTGCGGCAGGGGTAAGTTTGACACAAAGGCGCGAAGTCACGAAGACGCGCAAAGAAGAGAACTTATCGTCGCATTCGCTTGTTGAGGTGGCACTTCCAGATCGACATCTGCTTGTCGAGTCGATGCATCAATGCCCAGAAGCCTTCTTTGCGCGTCTTGGCGTCTCTGCGGCTTTGTGTCGAATCTTTTCGCAACACTCACGATGCCTCGCGGAACCGCAGCGACGGCTTGTCGATCGTCACCACGGTTTGCGGCGGCACGCTCTTGTTGAGTGACACGCTGGCGCCGATCACCGAATGTGCGCCGACGACGGTCGTGCCGCCGAGCACAGTCGCGTTCGCATAGATCACGACGCCTTCTTCGATCGTCGGGTGCCGCTTCGTCCCGCGAACGAGGTTGCCGTCGGCGTCCTTGTCGAAGCTGAGCGCGCCGAGCGTCACGCCCTGATAGATTTTCACGTGGGCGGCGATGTCGGTCGTCTCGCCGATGACCACGCCGGTGCCGTGATCGATGAAGAACGACGGACCGATCCGCGCGCCAGGATGGATATCGATGCCCGTCTGGTTGTGCGCCCATTCCGCCATGATGCGTGGCACCAGCGGCACTCCTTGATCGTAAAGCTGGTGTGCGAGCCGATGCACGGTGATGGCTTCCAGGCCCGGATAGCAGAAGATGATCTCGTCCGGTCCGGTGGCCGCGGGGTCGCCGTCGTAGCCGGCCTGCACGTCGCTGGCGAGCACGCGGCGAATCTCCGGCAGCGACTCCAGGAAGCGGATCGTGTGATCCTGCCCGTGCGCCTCGTAATCGCGGAGCCTGGCACGGCTGCATTCGGTGTCGCCGGCCGAATCGTCGGCGAACCGCAGGGCCCGGGCGAACTGCTGCGTGAGCGTGTCGTGCAGGGCGTCGATCAGGTCGCCGACATAATACGTCACGTTGCCGAGGTGCAGATTCTGCCGGCGACGGTAACCGGGATAAAGAATCTCCTTGAGATCGTCGAGGGCGGCGACGATCGCGCCGGTGTTCGGCAGCGGGCAGTGCCCGAGGTGGTTGATCGTCCCCAGTTCCTGGTAGCTCTCCACCAGGCGGTCGGTCAGGTCGCTGAGTTGTTCTTTGCGGCGAAAATCGGTGGCCATGGCGGCTCCCCTGTGAGGAACTGGTTTGGTTGCGGCTGTTTCGCGCCCTTGCGGCACACGTCAGCCGGCGTGGCGGTGATTCAGCTGCAACAGCAACAGCGAACCGCGGCTCGGCCGGCGCTCTCCGCGCTGCAGACGCAAGCGGCGTACAGATCAGAATTTGCGACGAGGTACAGCATCGCGATGCTCGCTGTGCGCAGTCCCGCTCCGCGACAGTTCCGTCCCTGAGTCGATTCTAGCGCCGGAAATGGCGGAGAATCAAGCACTTCTGGAATCGGCGGAACAATTGCGCCAAATTCAGTTTTTCCGATCTCGGGCAGCGCCGTTGCCATCCGCGCTTTCCGCCCGCAGATGACGACGAGCCGACCCTCGCGCCGATAACGACTGTATTCAGCGGAGCGCAC
This sequence comes from Planctomycetaceae bacterium, assembly GCA_016795125.1. Lineage (GTDB taxonomy): Bacteria > Planctomycetota > Planctomycetia > Planctomycetales > Planctomycetaceae > JAEUIG01. The sequence continues at coordinate 1,621 of JAEUIG010000786.1, forward strand.
GGGCGTTCCGCGTGTTACGGCGTTCTCGACCACCGCGGCGCATGTCCGACATCCAGGCCGCCGAGACCCTCGGCCACGACTACTGGAGCGAGGCCCAGCGTCCACTGTCGGCGCTGCTGTTTCTGCTGCCGCTCCTGGCCGTGTACGAGTTCGGCATCCTGTCGCTCGGCGGAGAACATGCCGACCTGCTCCGCAATGCGGCCGACTGCTGGCTGCGGCAATGGCTGCTGGCGGCCGGCATGATGTATCCGTGGCTGCTGCCGGTGGCCGTCATCGGACTCCTCGGCGGCTGGCATCTCACGGCCCGGCATCCGTGGCGCTGCTCGCTGGAAACCCTCGTCGGCATGCTGGCCGAAAGCCTGCTGTTTGCGATGGTCCTCGTGCTCATCGGCCAGGGGCTGCATTTCGCGTTCGAACAGACGAGCGCGCTGCTGAACCTACCCACGGCGAACGTCCCCTCTGGCCCAGCGGCACGCGCGCTGGGGTATGTCGGTGCGGGGATTTACGAGGAAGTACTGTTCCGGCTGGTGCTGCTGCCGCTGTGTGTCGCCGGACTGCTGATCTGCCTGCCACACCGCGAAGCGCGCATTGCGGCGGTGTGCCTCACCAGCGTGGTGTTCGCGGCGGCGCATTACATCGAACCGGGCGGCGACGGCTGGGTGGCCGCAGTGCCGGGCGCACTGGAACGCGTCGCTGATGCGCGCTCGCTGCGGTTCAGCTTTGTGTTCCGCGTCGTCGCCGGAGGCCTGTTCGGCGTGCTGTTTCTGCGCCGGGGCTTCGGGGTGACCGTTGGCGCGCATGCCCTGTACGACCTGCTGGTCGGCGTGGTCATGCAGCCGGCGTGAGGGTAAACGCCGGTCGCGAGGGTTAGCGACGCATCGCAGATGCGTTACTCGAACACACGCACTCACTCGTCGAGCGTCGACTTGCTCCGCAGCAGATGGTGGTACTGCTGCGCGAACCGGTGCGCCTCGTCGCGGACGTATTGCAACAGCCGCAACGCATAGGAGTGACGACTCAGCTTTCGCGGCTCCGATTCGCCGGGGACATAGACTTCCTCCTCGCGCTTCGCCAGCGAGATGACGCACGGAGCCTGCACGTTGATCGCCTGCAGCGCCGAGAGCGCCGCGTTGAGCTGGCCCAGCCCGCCGTCGACCAGCAGGATGTCGGGAAAGCTTTCCCCCTCCTGTTGGAGCCGGCGGAAGCGGCGACTCACGACCTCGCGCATGGAAGCAAAGTCGTCGACGCCTTGCACCGTACGGATGCGAAACCGCTTGTAGCCATGCTTGAACGGCAGGCCGTCGATGAACTGCACCAGGCTGGCGACGGTCTCCCCGCCGTGCAGGTGCGCGATGTCCACCCCCTCGATCCTTCGCGGCAACGCCGGCAGGTTCAGGACCTTCTTCAACCCGGAAAGCCCTTTCTTGGGGTCGATGTAGAACACCTCCGGCTGGACGTGATCTTCCAGGTTGCCGCGCAGGTTGAGGGTTTCGAGCGCCTTGATCTCATCCCGCAGTCGCGCCGCCTTTTCGAACTTCAGTTCGGTCGAAGCCGTCTGCATCTCCGCGCGCAGCTCCTTCAATACGCTGACCTTGCCGCCGTCGAGGAACATCCGCAGCCGGCGGATCGAATCGCGGTACTCCTCCTTGCTGATCCGCAGATTGCACGGCGCCGTGCACTGATTGATGCTGGCCAGGAGGCACGGCCGGAACCAGCGCCACTTCTCGTCGCCGTCGTCGATGTCCAGCGAACAGGTGCGGAACTTGAACACCTTCTGCAGCACGCCGATGGCGCCGCGTAACTGCTTCGCGCTCGCGAACGGTCCGTACAGCTTGGCGCCCTTCGTTCGCGGCTTCCGCGTGAACTCGACGCGCGGAAAATCCTCCCCGGTGACGATCTCCAGGTAGGGGAACGTCTTGTCGTCCTTGAGTTCCTGATTGAATCGCGGCTGGATGTCCTTAATGAGCCGGGCTTCGAGCAACAGGGCGTCGACCTCGTTGTCGGTTTCCAGGACGTCGAGGTCGGCGATCTCCGGAACCAGGTCGCGGGTCCGGCGGTCGCCGGCCGCTGCTGTGAGAAAATAGCTGCCGACGCGACTGCGCAGGTTGACCGCCTTGCCGACGTAAATCACCCGGCCGAGCGCGTCCTTCATGAGGTACACGCCGGGACCGGTCGACAGCGTGCGGACCTTCTCGCGCGGGTCGGTGGGTTCAGTCGGAGAGGGAGGACAGGGTTCGCCCATGCCGCCATTGTAGGCGACCGGTCAACCCCGCGACCTGATCTCCCTCTCCCCCGGAGAAAGCGGTGAATTCACAGAGACCGCCAGTCGTGGGAGAGGGTCGGGGTGAGGGGTGCAGCACACGCCGCATCGCCAATCGTCCGTGCCTCTGGCCGTCGCACCGCCTTTTTCCCCGACTACGCCTGACCCAGAAGTCGGTCGTATTCCGCGTGTGACCCGATCCAGAACCAGATCAGATCGCCGTCGTCCTCGACGGCGACTGCTCGATAGTGCAAGCCGATCCTGACCGACCAGAACCGACCAACTTTCTTGAGTTGCAACGAGGGATGACGTGGGTCTTGTCGCAACACCTCGTAGCACCGGTCCGCCAGGCGCTGAACATCGCCGGCCAACTCCCGGTAGGAGCGCCAGAATCTCTGGGTCGCGCGATGTCTCACAGTTCGGTACAGCGCCCCTGACGCAGGTCTGTGATGGCCTCATCGGCGAGCGCATCGAGTCGTCCAGCGGCGACATCTTCCTCGAACTGGCGGTCCCAGACGCCGGCGTCAAACTCCGCAAACCAGGCCCGAAACGCAGCCAGGTCGTCGGCGGCGAGTTGGCGCACTGCTTGTTCAATTTCGACGATCGTGCTCATGACAACAAGCTACCTCGGTAGTAGACCGCGGGCAACCTGCGAGGAGTCGACGACTGGAACTCGCCGCGCCGGCATTCGCGATCAAGTGCGATGCTCTCTGGAGATTTAAAACTTCCACCACGGCCGATTGCGTTTCAACATCAATGCATCAACTCGCTCCTGCAGATCTGGAGCGAGATTGTCGCAAACGTTGCCGACTTCCCGGTCGACAAGGTCGAGCTGGATTTGGCGATCACCGCCGCGATACCGAATACACTCCAGCTCGGCACACTGAATCACGTCGAGCATGCTGGAGAGTTCACTCGGAGTCTGCGGCTGGCGTTTCACATAGCAGTGACGACTCCCCTGGGAATTCTGGAACTCACCGAAAAGGTCCGGCGCAAACGTGAAGGGCACGTCGCACATGGCGCAGCAACCGTCCTCGACGTAGAAGTCACCGGGAACGTTCGCGGCATGCGGCTTCAGTTCGGACATGACTTCGTGTTGCCAATCCGATGCCGGCCTTCTTGTGGCGGATTTGCCTGTCAGCGCCGGCGTTGGTCGGCCGTACGGCGCCATCCATCGCTATGGGACGTTCGAACCTCGACTCGTCACACCGCCTTCTTCTTCGGCTGCGGCTCTTCGGCAGGCTTCTCGGTCGCTGCGGGCTTCGTGCGGCGCGGTCGCGCGGAACGGTCCGCCAGCGCCTCCGCCGAGACGCAATGGACGACCTTCTGTGACAGATCGTCCATCTCCATCACCAGCGAATCGATCCGCGCCGTCAGGTACATGTAGACCGACAGCGCCGGGATCGCGATGATCAGCCCGGCCGCTGTTGTCGCCAGCGCCAGCGCGATGTCCGTGCCAAGCTGTTCCATCCCTCCCGCGCTGGTCTTGCTCGCCACGTCGCGGAACGCCCCCAGCATTCCCCAGACCGTTCCCAGCAGTCCCAGCAGCGGAGAGATCGTTGCCACGCCGTTCAGAACCCGCAAATGCTTGCGCAGTCCGCTGACCTGCCGCTCGCCGCCGTCAATAATTGCCTGCTCCACTTCGACGCTGGGTTTGCCCCACTTGCGAATGCCATGCGCGAAAACGTGCGCCACCGGGCTGTCGTTGTCCACGCAGATCTGCAGCGCCTCGGCCGGATCAAGCTCACCGGCTTCCAGCAGCCGCAGAAAGCGCTTCACGAACGGAATGGGGATCACTCGTCCGCGGCGGAGCACGACGATCCGGTCGGCGGCCACCCACACGGCAATAATCGTCAATGCGGCAAAGGGGATGGTCCAGACGTCGAGGGCGCGGAACAGTTCGATGATCGTTGTCGGCAGATCGGGCTCGGCCGCCGTCGTGGCAGTGTCCGCGGCGGCCGTCTCGGCCCCCTGTGCCAGCACAATCGGCGAATACGACAGTGCGATTCCGGTCGCCAGAATCCAATACAGGCGACGAGCGGGCGCGACGGCCACCAGACGGCCCGCTCCTGCGGGTCGTCCTGAGACCGAAAGCGACGTCGTTGAGGGAATACTCACCATGTCCCTGAGCCTTACTGGCCCTTCGCGCCGATTTCCTGGATCCGCTGCTGTGAGCGCGCGGTGTACTCGCTGTCCGGAAACTCCTTGATAAGAGTTTCGTACGTCTGCACCGCCTCGCGCCAGTTTTCCAGGGTTTCGTCGCATTGTCCGGCCTGAAACAGCGCCGGCGCCTGCCACTCCGGAAATCGATAGTTCACGTAGACCTTGTAGTACTCCGGGAGCGCGGATTTGTAATCTTTCTCGATCAGGAACGATTCAGCAATATGGAACTGCGCTTTCGCGGCAGTTTTCGTACGCCGCCCGCTCTCGGAATTGATCACGTTTGTGAGACTGGCGCGGGCATCCGGGAATTTTGCCCGCTTGATGTAGCTGCGACCCAGGACCTCGTCGGCGTGATACAGCAGCGGACTGCTCGGAAACCGCTCGCGGAAGGCCGCCACCGTCGCTTCGACCTGCGGATAGTCCTGCTTCCTGAATTGGGCTTCCGCCAGGAGGACGTAGATGCTCGAGTACCATTCCGCCTGCGTGACTTTCTCGTCGGTCTTCGCAGCCAGAGCCGTCAATTCCGAAATGGCGCGGTCGAGATTGTCGGCCTGAAGTGCGGCCTCTCCCGCCCGGTACTGTGCGTAAGCCAGTTGGGCGCTCGCCGGAAACTGCTGCTGAAATCGCTCGGCACGCTGCAATAACTCGTCCCACCGCTCCCGGTCGGCGGCGATGTCCAGCAGCAGAACTGAAGACCGGTGCCGGACGAAGTCATCCGCGCGCGGATCATCCGCCAGTTTGGCGAACTCCGCCCCGGCCTCATCGACCTCGCCGGCGAAGTAGCGGCTTTCCGCCAGGTAGAGACGGGCTTCGTCCGCCAGGTCGCTGTCGGGCCGCTGTTCGACAAGCAGCGCAAACAGTTCGTCGCTGCGTTCGAAACGCCGGCCCTCGTAGCTCAACAAGGCCCATTCATTGATGAACCGGTCCAGCTCGATCTGCCGGTCGGAGGGAAGGGCCGTCAGCACCTTGTAGGCGCTGGCGTAGGCAGCGTCCGCTTCTTCGATGCGTCCCAGTTCCCGCAACAGTCGCGCGGCGCCCTTTCCACAGCGATAGGCGTTGGTCGCTGTATCAATTTCGTCGTCACTTGTGGGGGCTGAGTCGCGCGGAGCAAACTGCTCCAGTCCGGCGTTGTAGGCAGCCAGCGACTCCTCGGTGCTGCCCGCCAGTTGCAGCGACACGGCGCGCATGTGGGCCGCGTTGGAAAGCAGCCGCCGATCGGCGGACGGCAGTTTCAGCAGTTCATCGAATGCTGCCGCCGCGAGCGCATGCTGTCCGGCTTCGTGGTGGGCGAAGCCCAGTCCCGACAGCGCCGAGGCCTTGTATCCGGCCGCTTCATCGAAGCTCGCGGCGCTGGCGAAGCACGTTGCCGCCAGATCCCAGCGCTTGGCTGCATAGGCCGCTTCGGCGCACTGATACGCCGCCGCCGCTGCCTCCAGGCCGCCGCTGTCAACCGCCTTCAACCGGTCCAGCGTCGCGGTCACCGCGGCATCGTCCCCCAGTTGGACCTTCGCCAGTGCCAGCTCGCCCAGCGCCGCCGGGACATTGGTGATATCCGGATGCTCCAGGCACAAGTCGGCGAGAGCGGCCGCCTCTTCGTGCCGGCCGTCCCGATTAAGGACGTGCGCCTCCAGCAGCACGCCGTCGGTCAGTTCGGTTGTCCCCTGGCCGGCCCTCACCGCGTCGGCCACGGGCCCGAGCGTCTCAATGACCCGGGCGCTGTCGGCCAGGCGATCAAACGCCTCGGCCAGATGGACGCGCGCCGCCAGTTGCGTCGCGGCAACTTCAGACTCCTGCACCACGCGCGACAGCCGCTCCACAACCGCGCGGTACGCATCCGCAGCTGCCGGATCGTCGCGATTCGACTCCCGCAATGCATCTCCCTGTGCCAGCTGAATCCGGCCGGCCAGCACCTGCTGCCGCCAGCGGAGGCTGCTGCTGGAATACTTCTGTTCGAACTGGTCGTTCAACTGTGCGCCGTCGGACAGGTCTCCCCCGCGGAGCGCCGCCTCCGTCGCCCGGTTGAGACTGTCGTCGGCCCGTTCACCGTCCGGCCAGCGTTCCACGACGATCCCGAACAATCGCCGCGCTTCCGCGTAACCCCCGCGTCGCAACTCTGTGTCCGCCCAGTTGAACAGCAGCCGGTCGGCCAGCGGCTGGTTTTCATCCTTTTCGTAGACTCCGCGCAACGTGCCGACGGCCTGGTCCAGATCGCCGGCCTGTCGCTGCGTGAGTGCGGTCCACATTCCGGCCACGGCGGCCTGTTCGGGGTCGGCCGCCGCTTTTGCGAAGTACGCCAGCGCTTCGGGATTATGCCCCTGCGAATACTCGGCGTATCCGGCGTTCAAGAGCGCCGCGCCGGCCAGTGAATGCGTGGGAAAGTCGTTCGCCACTGCGGCAAACAGCTCCGCGGCGCGCGGATAGTCTTCGCCCGCATAGGCGATCGATGCCAGCCGGAAACGGGAGTCCGCCGCGAATCGTCCGTCTTTCGCCGCCGACAATTGCTCGTACAGCGCCAAGGCCTCGGCGGACTTTCCCAGCGCTTCCTGCGCCCTGGCGAGCGCGTATTGCGCTTCGGCCAGCACGCCGGGTTCCGGATTCTTGTCGATGAGCGCAACCAGGGTCTGCTCGGCGCCGGCGGCGTCATTCAGCCGCAACTGCGATTGCCCGCGATACAGGCGGGCCAGCGGAACGAGGTCGTGACCGGGATGTCGCTGGAGAAACTCGTCGGTTTCCTGCACCGCCGAGCGGTCGTCGCCCAGGAAGAAGCTGCATTCCGCGACCCGGAACCGCGCGAGGGCGATGTCCGTTCCGTCGGCATGCAGTTTGGCATACTCGCGAAACGCATCGCGGGCTTCGTTGAACTTGCTCTGCTGCACCAGTGCCTGGCCGAGAAACAGGCGGGCGGCAGGCGCCTTCGCATGCCGCGCATTGTCCTTTAGAAACTGGCGAAAGCTTCGGGCCGCAACGTCCCACCGCTCCTGCTTGTAGAACTGGATCGCAACGTTGT
>JAEUIG010000852.1 GCA_016795125.1 Planctomycetaceae bacterium
CCTCGTCACCGGTAACCGCCGCGTGAACCCCGACGCGCGGTGCCTGGTTGTGGTCGCGGAGATCCTGCTCAACCGCCTGCTGCACGGCGAGGAGTTCCGGTTCGACGATGTCGCCTCCGTCGTCATGGACGAGTTCCACAGCTTCAACGATCCCGAACGCGGAGTCGTCTGGGAGCTGTCGCTGGCCCTGCTGCCGAAACACGTACGACTGCTGCTGCTCTCCGCGACCGTCGGGCAGCCGAACGAGTTCCTGATCTGGCTGCATCGCAGCCACGGCCGATCTCCGCAGCTTGTCCAGAGCACTGATCGCAAAGTTCCGCTGCAGGCCGAGTGGGTCGGCGACCGGTTGTTGAGCGAACAGCTGGAATGGATGACGACCGGCGACGCCGACCTCCGCCGCACGCCGACACTGCTGTTCTGCTTCAACCGGTCCGAATGCTGGAGCGTGGCCGAACAGCTCAAGGGCAAGTCGCTGCTGCTCGACGGGCAGCAGAAGATTCTGGCCGACCTGCTCGACAAGTGGGACTTCAAGTCGGGCATCGGGCCGAAGCTCAAGCCGCTGCTGCAGCGCGGCGTCGGCGTGCATCACGCCGGCATGCTCCCGAAGTACCGTCGCCGCGTCGAAGAACTGTTCCAGCAGAAGCTGCTGTCGGTGTGCGTCTGCACCGAAACATTGGCAGCCGGCATCAACCTGCCGGCACGGTCGGTCGTTCTCACGACGCTCATGAAAGGCCCGCCGGGCAAAAAGAAACTGATCGAGCCGAGCGCCCTGCATCAAATGATGGGCCGCGCCGGCCGGCCGCAGTTCGACAGGATCGGCTTCGTCTACACGCTCGCCCACGAGGATGATGTCCGCATCGCCCGCTGGAAAAAGCAGTACGACCAGATCCCCGAGGACACGAAAGACCCCAATCTCATCCGCGCGAAGAAGGCGCTCAAGAAGAAACAGCCGACGCGCCGCAATACCGAGCAGTACTGGAACGAGGACCAGTTCAAGAAGCTGATCGCGCTGCCGCCGGCGAAGCTGGCCAGCAGGGGTGAGCTGCCCTGGCGCTTGCTGGCCTACCTGCTGCAGATTTCGCCCGATGTCGCCCGCCTGCGCGCATTCGTGAATCGGCGCCTGCTGGATCCGAAGGCGCTGGAGCTGAATCTGAAGCGGCTGGAACAGATGGTGCTCACCCTGTGGTCCGGCGGCTATGTCGATCTCGAGCCGCCGCCGCCGATGGAACGCCCGGCGAAGCATACGCCGGTCGCGAATCCGGCGCTCGTCAAGGCGGTGAGCGTGAAACCTCAGGTGAGCGCTGAGGACGAGGAGGACTTCGGCGGTGATCTGCTGGAAAAGCAGGATTCAGGAGTCGGGATTCGGGAGTCTGGGAAAGCAAACACCGTCGGCACGGAGACTGAGTCGTCCGCGCGCGCGGCCCCTCACCCCGACCCTCTCCCGGGGGGAGAGGGAGAAGAAGCGCCCCCGGGAAAAGTGGGGGCATTCGGGGCGCTGCTGCAGCAGGCGATGAAGGATGCGAAGCCGCAAGCGTCTCCGGAGGCCGGCAGTGCGGACAAGAAATCCAAGAAGCCTTCGGTTCTCGTGCGGGCGCTTGGGCTGCAGGTGGACGAGCCGACGAACGAGCCGCCGCCGTACACGCCGCATCGCGCCACGCCGACGGCCGATCTGTCGAAGCTGCTCATGCTGCGCAGCGTGAACCCGGTGTACGGGCTGTTTCTCCTCGATCTGCTCGGCGCGGCTGAGCCGGAAGAGCGCATCCAGGCGCTGGAAAGCGTCCTTGAACTGCCAGGCTCGCTGCTGCCATTCGTCCGTGTCCCCAAGCCGGATGTCATGCCCCCCGGTCCGCTCGCCACCGGCTATGTCGATCAGGAACTCATCGCACGGGGTCTCGCGACACAGGAGGAGCTGTATCCGCCGATGGAGGAGGATCGCGATCGGCACGACATGTTCCGCGAGCGACGCTGGCCGGTGCCGCTGGCCGACAAGCTGCGGCTGCTGTTTCACTCCGAATTCCCGGACGTGCGCGACCTGCGGATCACTCCGTGCTGGGTCGTGGGCGACCTGCTGCAGTTCAACGGGGAGTTCGACAAGTACGTCCGCGGCCGCGATCTCACGAAACAGGAAGGGCTGGTGTTCCGGCACTGCCTGCGGATGATTCTCCTCTGCGGCGAGTTTGCGGCACTGACGCCGCCGAACGTGGATGCGGAAGCCTGGCAGCACGAGCTGCACGACATTTCCCGGATCCTCACGGAAAGTTGCCGCAGCGTGGACCCGGAAAGCACCGACAAGGCGCTGGAGTCGATGGCGACGGGGGACATCGTCGAGGTCGACCGGCTGGAACGGCGCTGATGCCGGCGTCAGCAGGCCGGGGACGTCACGCTCTGGAGAAACCGGAACTCAGTTGAGTTCGGGATTCTTGGAGAAGTGGGGCACCAGGCGGTTGGCTTCGTAGACCTGCCGCATCAGCAGGTCCCAGACGACGTACGGGTCGTCGTGGAAGACGAGTTCTTCCGATGCCCGCAGTGTGAACCAGTCGCCGCGGTCCAGTTCCCCTTCGAGCTGTCCGGGGCCCCAGCCGGCACAGCCCGCGTAGACCCGGAATTTCAGGTCCGCGCTGATCGACACCCGCCGCACGACTTCCTCGAAGACGGCCGGGCTGTTTCCGACGAACAGCTCGCCGCACACC
>JAEUIG010000794.1 GCA_016795125.1 Planctomycetaceae bacterium
GGTCCGGCCGAGGGCGTCCGGGAACTTCATGTAACGGATCAGGATGCGGCGTGCCTTCAGCGCTTCGTAGATCGCCGGATGTTTGCCGGTCGGATGGGTGGTCCAGACGAAGTTCGACTGGCTCGGTTCGACGTTGAATCCCAGCTTGCCCAGCTCCTGTGCGAGCCGCGCGCGAGTGGCCAGAATCTTCCGGCGGTTGTCCTGCATCCATGCCTGGTCGCGGAGCGCCGCTTCCGCGCCCGCCAGCGACAGGGCATCGCAGTTGTAGCTGTCCTTGATCTTCCGCATCCCGGCGATGAGATCGGGGTGCGCGACGGCGAATCCCATCCGCAGGCCGGCCAGGCTGTACGACTTGCTGAAAGATCGCGTGACAACGATCCGTGCCCCGGCGGGAGACTTCAGCATGTCCATCTGATTTGGGTGATCGGCGAAGTCGCCGTATGCTTCATCGAGAACCAGCACGCCCTGCGGAGGAACCAGTGCGGAAATCGTCTCGTCGTCCCACCGTGTGCCCGATGGCGAATTGGGGTTCGGAACGAACACCAGCCGGCAGTCGGCGAGCCGCTGCTGGGCCGCGGGCAAGTCCCACGACCAGTCGCTTTTGAGCAGAAGCCGTTCGTACCGGGCGTCCTGAATCCGGGCCAGCGTGTCGTACAGGATGTAGCTCGGGTACGGAGCGCAGATCAGGTCGCCAGGATCCGCGAAGGACCGGACCAGCAGCGTGAGATTCTCGTCGCTGCCATTTGCCGGCAGAATCCAGTCCGGATCGAGTCCGAACAGGTCGGCGGCGGCGCGGCGGAACGCGTTCCCGAGCGGATCGGGATACAGGTGCAGCCGGCTCCGCGCAACGCTCTCAATCGCTTCGATCACGCGCGGAGAGGGAGGATACGGATTCTCGTTGGTGTTCAGCTTGATCCACCCGGCGTCCTGCGGCTGCTCGCCCGGGACGTAGGAATGCAGACGGTCAACGCTGGGACGGAAGAGAGACAAGGTCGGGATGCAGCAGGAGGCCGAAGGGGAGTGAGAACTGTTGCCAGAATGTCCCAATGACCAAATGTCGAATGCAGACATTTAATGCATTCGACATCGCTCCATTTGGACATTCCGGCCGGACACGCGGGTGGTCAAACAAGTTCGCCCGGCGCCTTACTGCAGCGGACTGTCCGGGAACAGCTGTGCGCTTTCGCCACCGTCGAGGATCAGTTCGGCCGAAGAAACCCCCTCGGTCTGCTCGTCCAGGGTGATGCATTCGGCCCGCAGCTTTCCGCTGCCTTTGGAACCGGCAACCAGGAACACGTAGACATCCATGCCCGGTTCGGCGTTGGATTGTCCCAGGTCGTACTCGAAGCTGGTGATGTCGCCGATGCGTTCCATGAGGACCGGGTTGGCGGCGACGGCGCTCTGCACCTTCCGGGCGAACTCGGCGTTGCCCGCTTCGAGCAGGGCTTCGGTCGCGGCCGGATCCATGTTGGGGATCTCCGGCATCTCGATTTCACCCGGGAACTCAATGCCGCCCGGCAACACCGAGCCATCCATCAGTTCGTAGACTTCTCCGGAATCCATCGTCAACTGGCCGGACGCCACGTAGAGCGAGCCGTCGACGTCGCTGTTCAGCACTTCCGCGACGATCGTGCCCGACCCCTTGTCGCCCGCGATATCGAAGACGAACGTGTCTTCCTCACCGTCGGACGACTTGTTGATCGATTCCATGAAGTCGATCTTGAAGGTCTGGATCGTGCCGACGTGCTCCTGGATGACGGCATTGTTCGCCAGGTCTGTGCGCGTCTGGCGTTCGATCTCGCCGAACGAGAACCAGACGCCAAACCCGCAGCAGCCGCCGCACAACAGGACGAATCCGCCGAACCCGCCGAAGACGAGTCCGAGGATCAGGCAGGTATTGCCCGAGCTTTCGGGCGGTTGCGGCGAGAGGACGTCACGCGAATTGCTCATGGTCGGCGGTCAGCAGGCGGAGGTCGGAGAACGGATGTTGACGGCCGGCACACGATAGCAGATCGACTTATCCTTGCGGAGTGAGTCGCCGCGTCGCGGCGCCCGACCAGTGGGGGCCGGGCATTGCCGGTTCGGACGGCGGGGACGCGACTTCCATCAGTTCCGGCGGGACATTCGCGGGGCTGTCTTCGACGCGCTGCACGTCCGCTCCCAGCGAACGCAGCTTGGCCTCGAATCGCTCATAGCCGCGGTCGAGATGATAAATTCGCCGGACGACCGACGGTCCCTCCGCCGCGAGGGCCGCCAGCACGAGTGCGGCGCTGGCCCGCAGGTCCGACGCCATCACCGAAGCGCCGCTCAGCCGCGTCGGTCCGCCGACGATCGCACTGGCGCCTTCGCGGCGGACGCGGGCCCCCATCCGCGCCAGTTCGGAAATGTGCATGAACCGGTCGGGGAACACCTTGTCGGTCACCAGGCTGATTCCCTCGGCCGTTGCCAGCAACGCTGTCAACTGGGCCTGCATGTCCGTGGGCACGGCGGGATATGGCAGAGCCACGCATTCCACCGCCCGCAGCGGGAGCACCCCATCGGCATGAATCGTCGTGCCGTCGACGCGGATCCCCACGCCGATTTCGCGCAGCACCTCCAGGACGGCCGTCAGATGCGAAGGGTCGGCGCCGGTGAGGGAGATGCGGCCGCGCGTGATGGCGCCGGCGATCAACAATGTGGCGGCTTCGATCCGGTCGGGAATGACAGTGTGCTTGCAGCCGGTCAGTCGCGGCACGCCTTCGATGCGAATCTGCGGGGTCCCCAAACCTGTGATGCGGGCTCCGGCAGAAATCAAGAAGCGGCCGAGGTCGACCACTTCCGGCTCACAGGCGGCAGCCTCGATATTCGTCACTCCTTCCGCAAGCACGGCCGCCGACAGCACGTTGCACGTGCCGGTGACGGTGCTGCCGAACGGGCCGCCAAGGTAGATGTCCGTGCCGATCAGCCGCTCGGATTCTGCGATGACGTAGCCGCGTTCCACGCGAATGCGCGCTCCGAGCGCCCGCAGGCCTTTCAGATGCAGGTCGATCGGCCGGTGTCCGATGTTGCAGCCGCCAGGAAGCGATACGCAGGCGTACCCGTAGCGCGCCAGCAGCGGGCCGAGCACGCAGACGCCGGCACGCATGCGGCGCACCAGTTCGTAATCCGCGACGCACGACGAAGCCTCGGACGGCCGGAGTTCGAGAGCGCCGTCCGGCTCGTGCCGGCATTGCACGCCCAGCGTTCCGAGTAGCGACGTGAGCGTGCGCACGTCGGCGAGGTCAGGCACATTGAGCAGGCGGGAAGGCCCGTCGATCGCCAGCGCGGCCGACATGATCGGCAGCGCGGCATTCTTCGCGCCGCTGACCGCCACGCTGCCGCAGAGCGGCGTTCCGCCTCTGATCACGAACATGTCCATCCGTGGACTCCTGCAGTAGTCCTTGGTCTATCGGTAAATGTCAGGGAGCAATCGCGAACGAAGCTGCGTTTCGTCCCGCCAGAATCACCACGGAGTTCACGGAGGACACGGAGAAATATCAAGATTTGTCCTGTTTTTTCTCCGTGTCCTCCGTGCCTCCGTGTTGAACTTCTTTGATCGAGTGCAAGATGGCGTGGATGACAAATATCGCTGGTCAGACCACTACGGTCCGCGGACGGCGCGCAGGGCGGCGGGGCGGGTCTCGAATCTTGCCGGTGCATCTCCCAGCACATCGCCGTCGGCGGAGAACGGCAGCGGTTCGCGGGAAATGATCTGCAACGTCCGACACTGGCGCCAGACGACCAGGTCGTTGTCCAGGAATGACGTGAGGAAGTAATCCGCAGTGAGAGTCGCCAGTTCCAGCGGGCTGCCGTCGCGAATCACGACGAGATCGAACCGGCCATCGGCGAGCTCGGCCCGCGGCGCGACTTCGATGCCGCCTCCGGACGTCCGGCCGTTGGCGACGAACAGGTTCAGCGCGTGGAACTGCTCGGCCGGACCGTCGTCGATTGAGCACTCGATCGCGAACA
>JAEUIG010000807.1 GCA_016795125.1 Planctomycetaceae bacterium
CGATCCGCGGCTTGCCAACGCGGACGGCTGCACCGCGCTGCTGACGGCTGCCGGCGTCGGAGCACTGAGCGACGGCGACGACACCGCCGGAACCGAAGAGCAGGCCGTCGCGACGTGCCGGTTCCTCCTCGAACTCGAAGCGGACATCGACGTGGTGGACGGCAACGGGGAAACCGCGATGCACGGCGCCGCGTACCAGAGCCGGCCGCAGGTCGTCCGCCTGCTGGCCGAGCACGGCGCCGACATCAGCGTCTGGAACCGGGAAAACAAGTGGGGCTGGACACCGCTGGCGATCGCTCGCGGATACCGGCCCGGCAACTACCGACCCGCCCCCGATACGATCGCCGCGATCGAAGAAGTCATGCGCGCCGCCGGAGTCGTTCCGCCGGTCGACGCGGCTGCTGCCGGACAGTAGTTGAGTGCAATAGGGACAGAGAAGCATAGGAGCAGAGGGGACGTATGTCGGCGCTATCGGTATCCTTCAACGATACTTGAAGCTGCGCATTCGAGAGACGAGGCAGTTTCAAAACTCTTAGTAACAGGCAGCCTGCCTGTTACCCATGCTGTCATTGCAGGCTCCCAGGCTGGCCGCCTGAGGCCACGAATGCAGTTTTGAAACTGCCGCACGTCTACGCCTTTCCCTCTGCCCCTTTGTTCCTCTGCTCCTTTGCCCCTCTCCGAAATGTCCCCCCTCCAAGCCTTCCGCGGCCAGATCGTGCTCCCCGACCGGATCTCACGCGGCACGCTCGTCGTGCGCGACGGAGTCATCGCCGACGTGCTCCCGGAGAGTGCGACAATCCCGCCTGATGCGTCGGTCATCGACGCCGGCGACGGATTCATCGCCCCGGGTTTCGTCGATCTGCATGTCCACGGCGGCGCGGGTGGCGATTTCATGGACGGCACGGCGGAATCGTTCCGGCTCGCACTCCGGTCGCATGTGCGGCACGGCACGACGCGGATGGCGATCACCACCACCGTCGCGCGGCACGAGCAGATTCTGGCCGTGCTGGAACTCACGCGGCAGTTCCGGCACTCGCCGATTCCTAATGCGGCGCGCGTCATGGGGGCTCACTTTTACGGACCTTACTTCCGCTACGAGGCGCGCGGCGCCCACCCCGGAGCGGCGGTCCGGCCGCCGGTCGCGCACGAATTCAATCAGTACCTGGAGTACGCCGACGACCTCGTGACGGCCACCATCGCACCGGAAGTCCCCGGCGCGCGCGAGTTCGCGCTGGCCTGTCGCGAACAGGGGGTTCGTACGAACGCCGGGCATTCCTGGGCGACCTTCGCCCAGATGGCCGAAGCGGTCGGCTGGGGCGTCCGGCACGTCGATCACCTGTTCTGCGCCATGTCCGACAAGACCCGGCTCCGCCAGTTCCAGATGTACCCCATGCAGGGGGGCGTGCTGGAAGCGACGCTGTACTTCGATGAGCTGACGACTGAGGTCATCGCCGACGGCAAGCACCTGAGCGCCGATCTCCTGAAGCTGGCGTACAAGATCAAGGGGCCGGACCGGCTGGCGCTGGTGACTGACTGCTCCCGTGCCCTTGATATGCCGGACGAGCGTACCTACCTGATCGGTCCGAGCGACGGCGGCGAGCCGTTCATCAAGCGCAACGGCGTCGGCATGCTCCCCGACGGAACCGCCCTCGCCTCCAGCGTGGAAGGCATGGATCACATGATCCGCACGTTCGCGGCCCTCACGGGACGCCCGCTGTGGGAAGTGATCCGCATGGCGTCGCTCACGCCGGCCCGCATCGCCGGCCGCGATGCGGAATTCGGCAGCCTCGAGCGCGGCAAACGCGCCGATGTCGTCCTCCTCGACGGCGAGCTTGCCGTGCGGCGGGTGTTCATTGACGGAATCGAGATCCAATGACGCCGATCCGCCAGCTCTCTCCCCGTGACAAGTCGCTCGAGGTCGCGCGCTGGATCGCCGTGCTGCCGGCGGCCGCACTCGGCAATTTCACCGTGGACTTTGTGTTCAGACTGGTGTCCGGCATCGCACAACCGCTTTGGTTTCTGCAGTATCTGCTCGCACCGGTGGCTTTCGTCTTTACCGGCAGTTATGTCGCGCCGCGGCACAAAACGGGCACAGCGGTCTCGCTGTCGATGACCTCCGCTGGAATTTCGCTGCTGAAGCATGTCGTGGGACCGCACCTGGCCGGCAATCGCGTGGGCACGACTAACTACGTGCACGCCGGATTGGAACTGGCCGGCGCACTGGCAGGAGTAACGCTGTTGATCCTGCGTGGGCGGCAATCCTCCGACGCCACGGACCAATGACGGCGTCCCCGGATTTGACCGCTGGCTGATCGCCCGCCAGAATCCGATACGCACCGCGCCTGTTGGACACGAGACCCGGAAGCAAGTGCATTGTGAGTGATTCGACGGCGCCCGCGCCTGCTGTGATACACACTGATGTCGCCTGCACGGTCTGTGGATGCGTGTGCGACGATCTCGAAGTTCGGGTCGAAAGCGGGAACGTTGTGCCGATCCGCGGGGTTTGCCGCCTCGCCGAACCGTGGTTTGCATCGCTCGGCCGTCAATCGACGACCGCCGCCGCAATTGACGGCCGTCCGGCAGCGATGGAGGCGGCGCTCAATCACGCGGCCGACATTCTGCGGACGAGCCGCAATCCGCTGATCTACGGACTCTCGCGCAGCAGCACGCCGGGGCAGCGCGCGGCGGTCGCGCTTGCCGAGCACCTGAGGGCCAACATCGACACCACCGCGTCGGTCTGTCACGGGCCGTCGATCATGGCGATCCAGCAGGTGGGAGAGGCCACTTGCACCCTCGGCGAAGTCCGCACCCGGGCCGACCTCGTGATTTTCTGGGGCGCCAATCCGGCCGAAAGTCACCCGCGTCACCTGGAACGGTACTCCGGCGACCCGCGCAGCGAGTTCCTCCCGCGCGGCCGTGCGGACCGGACCGTGATCGTGATCGACACGAAGCCGACGGCCTCGAGTGCGCTGGCCGATGAGTTTGTGCAGATCGAACCAGAATGCGATTTCGACCTGATCTGCGCGTTACGCTGCCTCCTGCGCGGCGCGGAGCCGCCCACACACATCCCGATCGGCGTGCCGCTGCCAGTCCTGCGCGATCTCGCCCGTCGAATGACGGAGTGCCGTTACGGAGTGGTCTTCTTCGGACTCGGACTGGCGCAGCGCGGACGCGGGCATCTGACCGTCGCTGCATTGCTGCAGCTTGTCGCCGAACTGAACGCGCACACTCGCTTTTCAGCGCGGCGATTGCGCATCCCGGGAGACGTTGCCGGCGCCGACAGCGTCCTGTGCTGGCAGACCGGCTTTCCGTTTGCCGTGAATTTCTCCCGCGGCTATCCGCGCTATAACCCGGGGGAATTCAGCGCCGATTCGTTGCTGGCAACCCGCGAGGTCGACGCCTGTGTCATCGTCGGCAGCGAAAGCACTGAACTGTTGTCGGACGCAGCCCGCCGCGTGCTGCAGGAACTCCCGACGATCGTCCTCGACTATCCGCACATCGCCACGCCGTGGACTCCGGCCGTGAGGTTCACCACGGCCGTGTACGGCATTCACGCGGCCGGCACCGCGTACCGGATGGACGAAACCCCCATCCCTCTGCGATCCCTGCTGCCCAGCGATCTTGCGACAGACGCCGAGGTACTCCACGAACTGCTGGTGCGTTCGTAGGGTGGGCTGTGCCCTCCAGAGTCGGGTTGTCGACTCGCGGATCCTGGTGGGCACAGCCCACCCTACTTTGCGATCACAACCTCGACATCGTTCGCCTGATCTGGTCCCGGCGTGCTGCGGCCGCGCTGGACGATCTCGACCAGCAGGTCGTGCAGTTCGGCGGCCTTTGTGGCTTCGGAAGCAAGCAGGTTCAGATGCTGTGCCGGATCGGCCGCCAGGTTGAACAGTTGCTTCGGCTGCTCGTCGGGTTCACCGTATCCTCGCTCGGCTCGGAACCACGCCGTCTCTCCGAGCTTGCCGTTGTCGTCACCGGTTGGCGCTTCGATCAGCACCCAGTCGTCGTGCCGGATCGCGAACCGCCCGCTGCCGCTGTGATGCACCAGCGTGTCCCGCGCCGTTGGTGACTCGCCCCGAAGCACCGAGAGGTAGCTGAGACTGTCGACCGCCGCTTCGCCCGGAAGTTCCACATCGAGCACATCGGCGACCGTCGCCATGAAGTCCACGTGGCAGATCAGCGCATCGCTGACGGAACCCGGCGCGATGACTCCCGGCCACCGAATCACGAACGGCACGCGGTGGCCTCCCTCCCACAAGTCCCGCTTCGCGCCGCGAAGCTTTCCATTGCTGAAGTGGCCGTACTGCTCGGCCCGGTCGTACACGCCGGGCTTAACCTCACCCGTCACTTCGGGACCGTTGTCGCTGGTAAAGACGATCAGGGTATTGTCCGCCACGCCCGTTTCGTCGAGGACATTGAGAATCTGGCCGACGTCGGCATCCATCTGCGCAACCCAGTCGCCGTATGCTCCGACCGGCGTCCGTCCCTGGAACTCCGGCGTCGGGACGATCGGGTAGTGTGGCCCTCCCAGCGGCATGTAGAGGAAGAACGGCTGCTGCGGGTCGCGCGCGACGGCATCGCGGATGAACTGCACGCTGCGGCGAGTGATCTCCGGTTGCACGTCCACCCAGCGCCAGCCGGGAAGCATCGGCCCCTGCCGGTTGAACTCTGGGCCGCTGGGCGCATTCGGAACTCCCACGGTGTGGTCGTTCTCAATGAAGCAGTACGGCGGAAAATTCGGCGCCCCGTTGCCGAAGAACGTGTCGAATCCGCGCGTCGTCGGCCCTTCGGCAATTGGAACGGTGAAATCGACGTTGGTGGACTTGTCCTTGTTGGTGACCGGCGGCGCGCCGTCCTTCGTCGGCCACACGTCTCCGAGATGCCACTTGCCGAAGCAACCGGTCGCGTAGCCCTGTGACTGCAGCAGTTTGCCGATCGTCAGGCGTTCCGGGGAAATCAGCGGCGGGCTCCAGGAGACCAGCACGCCCTTCTGGAGCTTCGTCCGCCAGGCATACCGGCCGGTGAGCAGCGCGTAGCGGGTCGGCGAGCAGACGGATGACGGGGAATGGGCGTCGGTCAACCGCATGCCTTCGGCGGCGATGCGGTCGATATTCGGCGTGGGGATCTGGGAGTCGGGGTTGAAGCACCCGGGATCGCCGTAGCCCATGTCGTCGGTGAGGATGAAGACGATGTTGGGAGTCTGAGCGGAACTCGCGATGGTGGCTGTCACCAGCGAGATCGTGAGACAGACAACCAACTGTCGCGAGAGACGGTGCAACATGGCATCGAACTTCGTAGAGGACTGTTTGCGAAATCAACG
>JAEUIG010000808.1 GCA_016795125.1 Planctomycetaceae bacterium
CAACCGCTGGGTCCCGCGCGACTTCATTCAACGGCACGTTGACCATGAACGCCTTCCCGCAGAAGTCTCCCTGCTGGAATCCGGCCTGGCCCAGCGAGTTGCCGTGGCACTGGCCGCCGACCCCTGGGTCGAAGACGTCGTCTCCGTCTGCGTGACGCGCACCGGCATCACGGCCGATCTCAAGTACCGCACCCCGGTCCTGCTGATCGAAGGCCGCACCGGGATGTACCCCGTCGACCGCAACAGCACGCTGCTCCCGCCGATGGATTTCGCCGTCTCCGATCTGAATCGGTTTCCGCGGCTGACAGGGGTCGCCACGACGCCGGACGGTCCGGCCGGCACAGTCTGGAACGACACGATCGTCCTGGGAGGCGCGCGACTGGCCGAAATCCTCGCCCCCGACGGCGACATGCAAATCTACTGGGATCGCTTCCAGCTCGAGGCCATCGCTGCCCCGCCGCGAACGGCCGCCACGCTGACCCTCGCTGATGTGTCCTACGAGCTCGTCACTCGCGGCCAGTCGCGCATCGTTTGGGGACGCGCCCCTGGCGCCGACGACCTGGAACCATCCGTCGCGCAGAAACTCGGACGCCTGGAGAGCTACTTCTCCAGCCACGGCAGCTTCGAATCGCACGGCAATCCGAACCGCATCGATATCCGCCCCTTCGAAATGATCGACGTCAGCTCCCTCGCCGATCCGGCGGACTTGCGCCGCAGATAGCACGCACCCGCGCGAAGCGCCAGCGAGGGCGAGGCTCCTGACGAGCCGGCGGGGAGGGCGAGGCTCTTGCCGAGCCGCTGAGTCAAGAAACCTCTCATCGACCGCCAACCCGCTGCGATTCACCGCTTCCGCAGCACCAGCACCACGTCCTCCGTCTCCGGAGAGATCTCCACCGGCTCGTCGATGTCGTAGTGGAAGTCGTACGTCTCGATGTGCTCGAGTTCCGGAACGCCGGCCAGCAGCGCACGCATGTGCCGAGCCGTGTAGATCCGGTAGTGCATCTCGTCCTCAATGCGGAACTGCCGCGTTGGCGTGTAAACGTCGAATGTCATTCCGAGCTGCTCATTGCGGCGCTTGAGATCGCGGGACTTCGTCCACATGTACGAATTGACGGCGAGATTGCCCCGCCGCGCCCCCCACGCTTCTTCTTCGATCGGCGCGCCGCGCGTTGGCGTCAAATGCAGCCCCAGCAGGTACAGCCCGCCGCGACGCAGTGCCCGCGCCACGCACTGCAGGTGGCTGCGCGCCTGCGCTTCCGTCGGCAGATGTCGGAAGCTGTTGATCGGATTGAACGCGGCGTCGTACGGCTTCTTGACGCGGAAGTCCGACATGTCCCCCACAACTGCGGACCGTGGAAACCCATACCGCGCGAGCCGGTCGTTGCAGAACGCCACGGCTTTCGGATTGAGATCGTTCCCGGCGACCTCGTACCCCGCCTGAGCCAGCTTGATCAGCAGTCGCCCGGTGCCGCAGGCCGGCTCAAACAGCCGCCGCACGCGTTTGGGACCGTGCTTCTCAAACGCCGCCAGCAGAAAGTCGTACTCCGCCTTCCAGTCGTTGCCGAAGATCAGGTCGTAGTACTTCGGATAGTCATACAGGTTCGCCGCAACGGTCTCAGGCATGCATCTGCGCCATAACGGCCGCCTCACGTCGCTTGCGGTTTCGCGATGACGTCACACGATCTCCGCAATCGCCTCGCGGCGTTCGAGAATGTATCGCGGCCGTCCGGAGCTGTCGACAAACGTCAGCGACGGATCGATACCCAGGTGCCGGTACATCGTCGCCACGACGTTCTCCGGCCGGTACGGACTCGTCACCGGCGTCGTCCCCTTGCTGTCGGACGACCCGACGATCATGCCCGCCTGCAGACCGCCGCACGCCAGCATGGCGCTCATCAGCCGCCCCCAATGGTCGCGCCCCGCGTCCTTGTTCACCTTCGGCGTCCGCCCGAATTCACCCATCGCCACGACCAGCACCTGCTTGTCGAGACCACGCTCGTGCAGCTCGCTGATCAGCGCCGCCACCCCACGGTCGAACGCCGGCGCCTTCTTCTCAATCCCCTGCTTGATCTTCGTGTGATCGTCCCAGCTTGGACTCGCAATCCGCACCGTGACGAACGTCACACCCCGCTCGACCAACCGCCGGGCCAGCAGCAGATTCTGGCCGAATTCCGTCCGCCCGTACCGGTCACGCGTCGCGTCGTCTTCCTGCGAAATATCGAACGCCGCGCGGGCATCGCCGCTCGTCACCATGTCGAACGCCTGGCGGCCAAACTGGTCCATCGAGTCGGCCAGACCGGCGTCGTCGTGCATCCGCCGCGTCGCATCCAGTCCCGCCAGCAGCGCCGTGCGGTCCTTCAGGCGATCGGTCGGCACTCCTTTCAGCAGAGACAGGTTCGGTACGGCGAACTTTGGATCGTTCGCGCTGAGCTTCGTCTCCAGCGGAAAGTAGCTGTTGCCCAGCCATGCCGGCCGGCCGTAACGCGTGCGGACCGGCATCGATACAAACGCCGGCATCCCGTAGGCATTGGCTCCCCGCAATTTCGCGGCGATCGAGCCGGCGCACGGCATTTCGTTCTCGGCGTTCGTATTGCTCCGCAGGTAGTACCCCGTCTGCGTGAGATGGCTGCTCGTCTGATGCGAACTCGAATCATGCCCGATCGACCGCACGACAATCAGCTTGTCGGCGATCTTCGCCTGCTCCGCCATCACCTCGCAGAACTGCACCCCCGGCAGCACCGTGTCGATGGCGCTGAGCGGGCCGCGATACTCCTTCGGCGACAGCGGCTTCGGGTCCCACGTCTCGTGCTGCGCAGGACCGCCGGCCAGCTCGAGATAGATGACCGACGTCTGGCTGCGGGCCGCTTCGCTGCCGCTCGCCGCACGCAGCCTCAGCAGATCGGACAGCGACAATCCGACGATCCCGCCGGCGCCGGCGCGAATCAGATTGCGACGGGACACCCCGTCACAGAACCCGGAGAAAGCAGGTCGCATGACACTTCTCCCGTGCTGTCCGCAATCCGCTTTTGAGAACGGATGGAACCTCCCGCGCACTCGCAGTTCGCGGCGGCGCACATCATCCCGTCCCGACGGCGAAGCGTCAAAGCATTTTCCGCCACGAGGCCGTTTCAAAACGTCCTGGTTCAGGCAGCCTGCCGGATCGAGCTGCCGATGATGCAGCCGCTCATGCTGGCGGCATGAGCCACGAAGTCGGTTTCGAAACTGCCTCATGGCATTCTGTACAGCAGCCCGCGGCATCCGGCTTGCCCGCACCCTGCCTCCGGGGTATAAGCCAAAGGGTCGCCGGTCCAGAGCCACGGGGGTGAGGACGGCCGGCGATCGACGGGGCCGATGTCGACCTGCGCAAGCAATCTCGACATCAGTCGCAGGGAGTGCGGCGATGCAGTCAGCATTCGAGTTTTGCGTCACAGGCGCAGCGCTGAGCCTGTACGAGTTCGCCATCCAGGAAGCGGACCGCCACAAGTGGCTCGTCAGCGAGCGGCACGGCCGCGATTGCGGTCTCCCCGCATACTCCGAGTGGTGGCGCAGCCACTGGCGCGAGTTCTGCCGCTATCGGCGGATCGAGCATCTCCGCGGCGATCGCCGCTGGCGCGAGTACGAAGACGACGCCTACGGCCGCTACTACGACGCCGTCATCAGCGGCGATCCACTCGTGACCGCAATCCTCGATCGCGTTGCTGTCGGCTGGGAAAACCTGCAGTTCGCCTGCTGGGTCCAGGAGTGGGGCATGCCCCGCGACCGCGTCCTCGAAATCCTCGAAGTGGTTAACATCAACACCGCCGCCCGCATGGACCCCAAAGTCTGAGTGGCGTCCTTCTCCCGCTTGCGGCCGCGAGACTCGCTTGCGGTTTCGCGGCTACTTCTTGTCCTCCGGCTTGCTCTCCGGCTCCTCAGCCTGCTTGTCGATCTTCCCCCACATGTGGCCGCCCACCTCGTTGTGCGACCAGGTGCCCGCGTATCGCTTCCCGTCGAACAGCAGCCGCGACGAGAATCCATTGCCCAGGACCGGCAGCGACAGGTTCGTCACCGACAGCACCGCCGTGTCCCCGGCCCAGTGCATCTTCACCGGCACCGGAACAACGACGTCGTACTCCCCATACACCACGCGCGCCTGGACGAGCCAGTCGTCCCCTTTCACCTTCGTCACGCCGTTGATGCGGTAACGGTCCGTCCGGGCAGCACCATTCTCTTCGGCCCCGTCGACCGAGAAGTGACCCACCAGCAGGCTGTTCTGCATCAGGTCGACGAACGCCTGCTCCTGCTCGTTGAGTTCCACAGCCGGCGCAGCCGGCTCTGTTTTCGCGGGTGCCGGGTCGTCGCCATAGCAGGCGGCCCCCAGCACCAGCACGGCGGCGAACGTCAGACGATTGATGACAGACATGGCGGATTACCTCGTCGGGGTCGAATGCGGTCGCCTGCATGCTAACGCGCCGGCCGAGAGATTGGGACGGAGGTCGCCCGCGTTTGCCGAGGCCCCCGGCCCCCCGCTATAGTCGCGCAGCGTCGTTTCCATCCAGTCATTCCGCGCCAGACTCATGTCCACCCCGCTCAACCGCGATCAGCTCGCCGCCCTGCAGAAGTACGACACTCCCACCGTCTGCAACGTCGTCGAACTGTTCGACGTCCGACCGCGCAGCGCCGGCTTCATGAACGACACCATCCGCTGCTGCTTCCCGCAGCTGCCGCCGATGGTCGGCTATGCGCTCACCACCACCTTCCGCAGTGCGTCCCCGCCGAAATCCGGCAATGTCTACGCCGGCCTCAATGAGCAGCTCGCCGGTTTCGAAGAAC
>JAEUIG010000829.1 GCA_016795125.1 Planctomycetaceae bacterium
ACTGTCGGCCGTTCAGCTCGACCAGTTCGTAGCGGAGCTTCTGCTCCGCGCCCGGGAAGATGCCGACGACGCCGGCGGCTTTGCCTTTCTGGCCGACTTCCAGGATCGGCGCCTCGCCGACCATCGCCGGGTCGCGGTGACCGTCTTCCGGTCCGCCCGCTGTGACGACCAGATCGAACTTCTGAAACTGCGCGGCCAGGTCGCGGGTCGCGTCCACTCCGCAGTGCGAGAGCAGGACCATCAAGTCCGGCTGCTCGGCCTGCATCAGCGGGATGACGCGATGCAGCGCGGAGGCCGGCGGCTCAAAGGCATACAACGTATCGGCGACCGTCAGGCCTCCGGGAAACACGCGCGACCAGGCATCGTCGCCGACGACCGCCGCGACGGCGATCTTCAGGCCGCCGACGGTCACGACGCGGAACTGCTCGGGAATCTCCAGCATGTAAGCATCGGTCCGCTCTTCAAACAGCGTGAGATTCGCGCACAGAAACTTCGGGCGCGTCTCGGACCGCCCCTGTTCGTCGGAAAACAGCGTGTACAGGTTATCGGCGCCGAGCCGCAGTTCCTCGGGACCGATCGACTGCGCGTCGTAGTCCATGAGGGCCAGTGCGGCGCGTGTGGTGGTAAACTTGATCTGCTCCTGGGGGCGTTTCGCCCGTTCGTCGCGGAGCAGACCGCCAATATCGAAGGCGGCGACCGGCCAGTGCTTGTCTTCGGTCAGCATCCGGATCAGGTCGACGCGCCGCGCGAGTCCGCCGACCTGGCCGGCGGTACAGCCGCACGGCTCGAGGTACCCATGCTGCTCGCCGGTGAACATCAAGACGGCGGCGGGCTTGTCCCAGCCCTCGAACAATTCCCGCACGGGGGGCGCATGGGCGGCAGTTGTTTCCTGGGCTGCCGGCGGCTCGGGCGTCGGAGACGGGGCCGCCGGCTGCGCGACTGCGGGCGTCGCCTCCGTGGACGATTCGGAGACCTCGATGCTCGGCTGGCGGTTGAGCGCCACGAGGGCGGCGGCGCTCAGGATGACCAGCAACACCGCGACGAACACCACGGCGCCGCGGCCGGAGCGGACACCACCGCACGGCCTGCGGGTGCGGCCTGAACAAAGCACAGCAGATCTGACCATGCGAGTCCCTTCGACAGTTGGCGGTTCCGCGAGCTTTGAGAGACGTCAGTCGGCCTGGAACTCGACGCTGATATTGGCGCCGTCCGCGTCCGGATGATTGCAGGGGAGATGCACCTTGATGGCCGTGTCTGTGGCCCAGCGGCCGGGCGTGGTGCCGGCGGGCGCTTCCAGCACGACCAGGTACCGGTCGCGTTCGTCAGACGCCTTGAATGTCTCGTCGTGAGTGACGGTGACGTTCAGGATCGGCGGCGTGACCTGCGGCTCGCCAAATTCGACCGTCGCGCCGGGCAGGTGCGACACGAACAGCGAGACCTTGATCGTCTTGCCGTCTGCCGCCTTGCAGCGCCCCATCGACAAGGTCTGGTTCGCCTGCCTCCAGCCGGGACCAATGATCTGGAACGGACCGACCCGATTCCCCTGGATGACGAACTGCATGGTCGGCGCGTCGGTCAGCGTCAGGTTGACCTTGATCGTCTCCTCAAAAACTCCCACCGAGATATCGGGATTCACGGTGCAGTCCAGCCAGTATCCCGACAGGACGTGTTCCTGCTGCAGCGCTTCCGCGTCCATCGGTTCGTGTTTCACGGTGATATGCGGCGTGGAAACGTCGACCGAGGTGATCTCAAACGCTGGTTCCACCGCGGACGCGATATACCCTCGGACGGTCGAGGGCGAACCTTCCGTGATGGAGCCGACCGGCCAGAGTCCGCCGGGGGACATCTTGACGAGGGGCACCACCTGTCCTTCGACCTGCAGCTTGATCTCGGCGTGCTCCGGATCGTTCGACCAGATCGTGGCTGTCTGCGCGAAGACTTCGGATTCCTCGACCGGCCGCCACTCGAGATGAATTTGTGCGGATTCTCCGGGAGCGATCTCCTTGACGCCCAGTTCGAAGCCGGTGCACTTGCACGTGGTGTGCCCCTTGGCCAGCCTGAGCGGCGCTTCGCCGTCGTTGCGGATCACGAAATCGTGTTTGCCGACGGCGCGCACTGCCAGTTGGCCGAACTTGTGAATCTCCTCGTCGACCACGGCCCGCGGGTGGGGACCGTCGCTCCCCAGTTCGAAGGGATTCGAGTCGACCTCGTCCGACTTGTCTCGGGGTTTTGGGGGCGCCGCGGATTCGGCCAGCCCGTCGGGACCGGGTTCCTCGACCTCCGCGGTCGCCTCAGGTTCCGCTTGTGCGGGGGGGCCCGGACTGATGGCCCAGGCCAGCACACCGAGCGCTGCGAACAGCGCGAGTACGCCAGCAATGACGGATGTCGGTCGCATCTCCCTGATCCTCCAGATGAAAAAACCGTCCGCAGATGAACCATTGAATTCTTGCGACGCCGGCGAGCCGGGTCAATTCCAGCGCGGGCCGTCAGCGTCGCCCGGGACGAGTTCGTGCCGGTTCCCTGCACCGTCCCGCCTGATCCGCACACTGTGGGCGCGCCGCGGCCCCTGTTTCGCTGCCGTTTCGCGGGATTCGTTCGTCACCAGCTCCCCGCCGGCCGTCGGATACCGCCAGGAATTCGGACACCTGCCGACTCAGGGCAGGATCAGCGTATAGATGTCGAAGCCACCGTCGCGGTTCGACACCCAGGTCAACCGGCCGTCCGGTCCCCACGACGGAAAGTTGTCGAGAGCGTCGTCGCCGGTCGTCCAGAGCACCCGCCCCGTCTCCAGGTCTGCCACGGCGATATCGAATGCGCCGTCGCGGTTGGTGGTGAACGCCACGCGGCGGCCATCCGG
>JAEUIG010000857.1 GCA_016795125.1 Planctomycetaceae bacterium
GTTCGTCGTTGTTAAATGCGGCGGCGAGTCGAGCAAGGTGCCACGTTCTAAAAGAACTCGGCAACGATCGTGAATCGCTCTCCCCATGCTAATTTCTCGGTGACCGCAGTCGGAAATCTCCACGCCTGCACCTGTATCCCGCTGGTGTGTGAATTGAAGGGTTGATTCAATTCGATTGGCGACCGTTCGGCCGCCAGTGCGGCCGCCTGCGGCAGGTCCAGCACTCGCAGCACGTTCAGAAAGTCCGGCCCGTCCCGGTGAGTCGACGGCAGCGCCATCAACGACAATCTCGCCGCAGGCGGCTCGAACAGCGACGCGTACAGCGCCCACACAGCGGCGTCGCGTTCGCCGTGCAGTGTGAGGGGCGTGTCCGGTCCGGCAATCTGTCGTGCCGCCTGCATGGCGCGACGCACGTCGTACACGCGGGCTGAGTGATCGGTCTGGCCCAGCAGCATGAACCGGCGACGGACCTGCACCCGCTCCCGCTCGTCGCGCGTCCATTCGGTCGGGCCGACGCCGCGCGGTGCGACGACAATCACCATTTCTTCAGGTCGAACGGCAAGCGTTGTGGCCAACTGCAGGGCGCGTGGACTCTGGGTTCCATCTCCAAAACGTGAACCCGCTTTTGCCTTCAGCAGATTCCAAAAGAGGTTCGCCCAACTCTCCTGATCGGCAACGCGCAGCGTCGCGCTCTTGATCTCTTCGTCTCGCCGGATGACGACCAGCGGCAACCGGTAGGGCGCCTGACTTGTGAACTCGTGCCACGAGATTCGCAACTCGCCAGTCGCATCTGTAACCGTCTGCGCGACATTCAGCGTCAGTGCATCATTCGGCGAATCCGCCGGCCAGGCTCGGAAGCACTTTTCGCGCAGGTCCTTAAGCCAGGCGTCGCGCATTTCGGCCCACTCGTCCGCGTTTTCAGGAACGGCCGGCTCAGCCGCGGACGGGACGAATTCCTCGTCGATCGTGGAATTCCGTTCCGGCTGCGGCAGGTCGGCGAACACCTGCAATTGTTTTGGTTCGAACAGCTTGGCGGCCGGCAGGTCGATCGGCGTCTCTTCTCCTTTCAGGAACCGGTTCATCCACACGAACGCGTGGATGTGCAACTCCTGTGTATCCTCATGCGGCCCTTCGGTGATCTGCAGGCCGAGCTTGTCTTCTGCTCCATACAGTTTGTAGATCTGTCGGACCTGTTCATGGACATTCACGACGCCATCGAGAGGGAAGATATTGTCCTTGTCGGTGTTGGAGATGAGCAACGGGCGCGGAGCGACGAGAGCGGCGACCTGGGCGTAGTCCCATCCATACGTGTTGACCGTGAACATGCAGTCGCAGTGCCCTTCCACGCAGCCATCTACGACGTGATTGCGCAGCGTGGTGATGCCGGCGACCGGCACGGCGCAGGCGATGCGATCGTCGAGGGCGGCGATCCACCAGCTGTAGGCGCCGCCGCCGGAGCGGCCCGTCACGCCGACCTTGGTCATGTCGACTTCGGGCCGGGTTTCGAGGTAGTCGAGCGCGCGAATGCAGTTCCACGCTTCGACGCCGGCGGGCGTGTAACCGCGGGAATTCCACCACCAGCGGTCAAGGTTGTAGGTTCCGTGATGAACTCCCGGCACTTCGCCGAGTTGCAGCGTGTCAATCGTCAGGCAGACATAGCCGTGCCGCGCAAACCATGCGCCGTGATGCTGGTACCCAGCCTTGTTGCCGAGACTGCGCTCGCCGTCGAACACCTGCGCATGCCCGCAGACGTACAGAACGGCCGGGACTGCGCCAGTCAGCCCTTTCGGAACATACAGGCTCGCCGTGACGTACAGGCCGGGCTGCGACTGGAAGTGCAGTTTCTCGACGGTGAACTCGGGATGATCGACCGTTCCCGTGACGACCGGTTCCAGCGGAGTCTTCTCCGGCAGAGGATCGATGCCGAGCATCTCATGAAGCTGGCGTCGGTACTCGTCGCGGCGGGAAGTCCAGTCTTCGAGCGTGCGGATGTCGGCGAACGACTCGCGCTCGATGCGTTCCGTTTCCAATCGGAAGTACTCGGCCACCAGCGCATCGCCGCGTGACGTGTCGACAGCCGGCGTCGAAGGAGCGGGATCGTCCGCAGCGACGACTGGCAGTTGCCACACTGCGACGAGGGCGATCGCTCGAAGTACGTTGCTCATGGGGCATCCCTGTGTGAGTTTGGGACATCAATACCCCGCGCGGTCCTTGGTCGCAACCAAGCGGGTGGCGGTTGACGAACTCACGTTTGATTGCGTCGCCAGGCAGACCTGTCCAGAATGGGCCGCATGCCCCCCAATCTGCAGGAGCTGAACGTGCCCTCATTCTGCGTGTGGAATCCCGTTCGGCTGCTCGCTGCGTGCGTGCTGCTGATCGTGCTGTCGGCCGGCCACGCCCCGTCCGCCGACACGCGGCCGAACATTCTCTTCTGCATCGCCGACGACTGGGGTTATCCCTATGCCAGCGCCTACGGGGACCGGGCCGTCCAGACGCCGACCTTCGACCGGCTTGCCCGCGAAGGACTGCTGTTCACGCACGCCTTCACTGCGTCGCCCTCCTGCACGCCGTCGCGCAGCGTCATCCTCACCGGACAGTGGCACTGGCGGCTCGAAAGCTGTGCGAGCAATCATTCCACGTTCCTCGACAGGTTCCCAACCTACGTCGAGATTCTCGAGCGCTCCGGCTATGCGACCGGCGTCGTCGGCAAGAACTGGGGGCCCGGTCGCCTCGAAACACCGAACCGGCCGCTGGCCGGCCACCCGTCCAAAAGTTTCCGCGAGTTCCTGACCGGTCGCCCGACCGATCGGCCGTTCTGCTTCTGGCTCGGCAGCGGCGATCCGCACCGGCCTTTCGAAGCCGGCGCCGGCCAGGCGGCGGGAATCGACCTCGCTGCCATCAAGGTTCCCGCCTGCTGGCCGGACAACGAACTCGTCCGCTCCGACCTCGCCGACTACGAGTTCGAGGTGCGGCGGTTCGATGCGCTGATCGGCGATGCGGTGGCCGCACTCGAGTCCGCGGGTCTGCTCGACCAGACGCTGATCGTCATGACGGGCGACCACGGCCTGCCGTTTCCGCGCGGGAAGGCGAACATCTACGACCTCGGCGTGCGTGTGCCATTGGCCATGCACTATCCGCCCATGATTGCCGCGGGCCGCATATCGGATGACTTCATCAGCCTGAGCGACCTCGCGCCGACGTTCCTCGAACTGGCCGGCCTGCCGATTCCGGAGGACATGACGGGCCGGAGCCTCGCGCCGATCCTGTCGAACTCAGACGCCGCCACCATCACCGCAGCGCCGGCCGCCGATTACGTCATCTTCGGGAAAGAACGGCACGTTCCGTCGCAGCCAGCGCCCGATATGGGCGGCTATCCGTGTCGCGGCATCCGCACACGCGAATACCTGTACATCCGCAATTTCCGTCCTGATCGGTGGCCCAACGGCACGCCTGACTATGCACACGCCGCGATCCCCGGCGCCTGGTGTGCCGATACCGACAACGGGCCGACAAAGGCGTTCATTATTGAAAACGCCGATCGCGACGACGAGCACCGCCGCGCCTTCGAGCTCTCTTTCGGCTTCCGTCCCACCGAGGAACTGTACGATCTGAAAACCGATCCCGAACAACTGACGAACGTCGCCGCCGATCCGCAATACCTCCAGGTGCGAGACGCGCTGTGGGCCAAGCTGCACGACGACCTGGAGCGCACCGGCGATCCGCGCGTCACCGGCGGCGGATATCGCTTCGACGACTATCCGTACTTCGGCAAAGGCCCCAAGCATCCCAATTGGGAACAGGCACACCCCAGCGAATAGTCGTTCTCCCCTCTCCCCCCGGGAGAGGGGCCGGGGGTGAGGGCACGAGCGCTCCACCAGTTCCCGATCACCAGTCGTAGCACCAATCCGCCCATGCATCGCCGCGAACTGCTGGAAGCTGGCCTCGCCGCCGCACTCTCCTCGATGGTTCGCCCCATCGTCGCCGCTGACACACGCGTGGTCGATCCCCTGGCCTCGCTGACCGAGCGCCTGTGCGTCTTCACCGATCACGTCGACGACCTCGGCTACAGCTACGCCGATGTTGCCAGACAATACGGTCAGTTGGGTTACGGTCCTGACCTCACCGTTCGCGGCGGCGGCGTTGTCCCGCCGGAGCGAGTTGTGGACGAGCTGCCGAAAGCGGTCGAGGCGTTCCGCACCGCCGGCGTTCCGGTTCCGATGATCAGCACCTCGATCAATGACCTCGCCGATCCGCTGGCGCTCCCTACTCTGCAGACGATGCACGACCTCGGCATCGGCCATTACAAGCTCGGCTACATGCACTACCACGACGTGGCCGCCTGGGAGGCCGAACTCCGGGCTGCTGCGACTCAACTGACGAAACTCGCCAGCGCCGGGCAGGCACTGGGAATCACCGCCGGCATCCATAACCACTCCGGCCAGTCGATCGGCGGTCCATTGTGGGACGTCCCGCTGCTGCTCGATGCCGTCAACTCCCCCGGACTGTGTTCGTACT
Source organism: Planctomycetaceae bacterium (assembly GCA_016795125.1). Lineage (GTDB taxonomy): Bacteria > Planctomycetota > Planctomycetia > Planctomycetales > Planctomycetaceae > JAEUIG01. The sequence goes on from JAEUIG010000857.1 coordinate 4,516, forward strand.
TCGATCCCGCCCACGGCACACTCGAAGGCGCGAACTTCGGCTGGAAGATCGGCTTCCAGCGATTGATCGGCCGCGTCGGGATGCTGGCCGTCAAGGACTTCATCTGGGAGAAGTCGGACGGGGGATGGCGCTCGCGCTGGTGCCCGCTGGGGGAAGGTCTCGTCAAATGGCCCGAGTTTTTCGACATGCTCACGCAGACGGATTTCCGCGGCCCGATCTCGGTCCACATTGAATACCCGATCTCTGGCGCGACGCGCGTCGAGAAGTTTGACAACTGCCTTGCAGCGGCCCGGCGCGACATCGACTTCGTTGTCCGACAGCTCCAGCGCGCCTATGGCGCGTAAGCCGGGAAAGGCGGGCGTAGAGGAAGTTGCGGGGACGGAGGTCGGAGAATGCTGTTCAGGGCGCCGGGACGTGGACCGTTTCTCCGTCGACGGCGAACGTCGCGCCAAGCGGTTCGCAGATCGCCTCCAGCAGTTCGCTGATCGTGACCTGCTTTTTCTCGAGGCTGATTTTCTGTTCGAGATCGACGCCCGCAGCCTTCAGCGCCTCCTGATCAATGCGGATGTCGACCTCGTACTTCTGCAGAGTCGCCAGTACGGCCGCGGCGGGTTGGCGGACGACGCGCAGCGTGAATCGCCGCCGCTCGAGCGGGCCGAACTTCACCGTCGGGGGTGCCGCTTCCGGATCGTCGCCGCGCGCCAGCACTGCGATGACGTCGTGCTGCTCGATCAGCCCGGTGGCGGTCAGGGTGTTTCCCTCCACCCGCACCTCGAGTCCCGGAAAACGCTCAGCGACACGCTGCAGTGCGACGGCCGCCGTGATCCGCCGGATCAGGTGTGTTTTGGTCACCGCGACGATTCCGGAAAGTGGAATGATCCGCACCCCGGTTCCGACGCCGGTCCATTCAAACGTCAGGTCATACTGCGCGAGCACCCAGGAGAGCGCTTCGGCCGGTGTCATTTCCACCACGACGCCGTGCGCCCACAGGTCATGGGGGACCAGCTCGATGCCCGTCAGCTGGAGGTCAAACTGGGAGGCGACTCGCTGAACGAAATCGGCCGGGCGTTCGAGATCGTCCCACGCGAACGTGTGCGTGCGGGCCAGCTGAAACCGGCGGCCGCCGAGTGCTTCGCCAAAGGCGTCCAGTTCCAGACCGCGCTGCACGCACACCGTTCGCAACTGGCCGGTGTTTTGTTCGGGACCGATGATGAACGTATCGCCCACGACACGCAGGATGGCATCTGCCCGGCGGGATACCTCTTCGAGCACGCTGCGCAGCGACGTCGCCGGGAGGCGGGCGTCGATGCTGCGGTCCGGATCGAGGCGCCTATCGAGCACGATCGCCACGCGGCGTTCGCTCTGCAGGCGTTCCAGCAGTTCGCGCAGCGGGACCTTTTCGCGATCGATGCTCAGCGGCTGGTCCAGCGCGCGGACAAACTGGCTGCCGCGCAGCAGCGATTCCGGATCGATCGATTCGCCGGCGATCGCAGTTGCGGCCGTAACGAGCAACGCGAAACAGAAACATGTACTGCGCATAGCGGCCATACGCTCGCCGGCATGACTCTGCGTTCTCCGCGTACTCAGCGGTGATTTGCGGAAATCACTCGGCGTCACGGAACTTCTCGTGGCAGGCGTCGCACGTCGCGTTCGCCTGATCAAACAGCTCGCGGGCGGTCTTCCCATCCTTGTTGCGGAGGGCGCCGGCGACGCCGACCATGGCCGTACGATAGTCGGTCGCCCACTGCTGGTACTGTGGAATGTCCGCTTCGTTCTTCACTTCGTGCGTGTCGGCGTACATCGCCAGCGCGAGGAGCGCCATGACGGTCGCGTGGCGGCTTTCTTCCGGCTTGCCGCGCGGCCGCTTGAAGATCGGCAGCAGCTTGGCGTTGCGGGAGTTGATTTCCTCCATCATCGGGTGCATGCGGATCACCTTGTTCCACGGCACGTCCGCCGCGCCTTCCCCTTCGCCGTTGCGGGCGGCGGTAACGGCGGTGAGCGCCGCCTGCGCGTCGGCATACACGGAGTTCCGCTGGAACTGGAGGGCCGCGTCACGAATGGCGGCGCCGGAGAAGCCGGCCTGTGCCTGCTCGGGGTGTTCGGCGAGCGATTGGCCCATCACCGAAATGACGCCGAAGCCCTGCCAGACGTCCTTGTCCTTGGCGGCCTCGAACTTCTCCGGGGTTTCGAGCAGTCCGGCAAGCAGCTTGATCTTGGCGTCGACTTCCTGAACGAGGTCATCAACGGTGGCAATGTCGGCAATCGGCGCCGGGGCGGTTCCCCAGGCGGCGACGGTCCCGCAGGCGATGATGAGCGAGGCGGCAGTCCAAATTCGGCGACGATTCATGATGCGTGATAAGGGTTGAAGGACGGACGGACAAATCAGGAGGCAACAGAGGGAACGGAGAGGACGCAAGTAGACGGCCGAAACGGTACCCGATTGTATGCAGGTAAATGCGCTTCGCCGCAATTGATTCGTCTGAAATGAACCACAAAGACACAAAGAGCACCAAGAGAACTCATTCGGAATCCAACTTTGTGTCCTTCGTGTCTTTGTGGTTCAATTCTTCACTTTCAATGACAGAATCCCGAGCGGATGCTTTCCGCCTCTTCCGCGTAATCCGTGATTCGGGCTCCTTGCAGTTCTCACGAGTGCGAAAGGGAGCGGGCGTGTGTTGAGCCCGCCGCCTGATGCTTAAGATATGACTGCGGAACGGGGGACGGCAACCGACTTGTCCGCCGTCGTGCGAAGCAACCTCTGCAAACGTGCCGACCGACTTTCCCTATTACCCGATCAACGAGTTCGGCCCCGCCATGAAGGGCATGGCCATCGGCGGCCTGGGGATCGTCCATGTCTTTCTGGCACAGTTCGGGATCGGCGGCGGTTTACTCCTGTGCTACTTCCAGTGGCTGGCACAGACGGGCCGCGAGCCGCTCGCCCGGCAGTTCATCGACGGGTACTTCAAATTCGTCGTGCTGGTGAGCTTCGTGCTGGGAGCGATCACCGGCGTCGGCATGTGGTTCATGACGATCCAGGTGAGCGCGCGGACAATCGGCGCGATGGTCGGCGAGTTCCACTGGGTCTGGGCCGTCGAATGGCTGTTCTTCTGCCTCGAAATCGTCGCCGGCTACTGCTTCTACCGGTATGGACCGCGGCTCGATGACCGTCGCCGCATGACGCTGCTGGCGATCTATTCGGTTGCGTCGTGGTTCAGCCTGTTCTGGATCAACGGAATCCTGTCGTGGCAGCTCACCCCGGGACGGTTCCTCGAAACCGGGGTGATGTGGGATGGCTTCTTCAATCCGAGCTTTTTTCCGTCCGTCATCTTCCGCACGATTACGTCGATGGCCATCGCGGCGCTGGCTTCGTTCCTCGTGGTGAACATCCTGCCAGAGTTCGACCGCGCGCAGCGGACGGTGCTGATTCACCGCGCCACGCACTTCCTGGCTCCGGCGCTCATCATGCCGGTGCTGGGGATCTGGTACTTCATGGTCATCCCGGCGGACAGCCGCGAATGGGCCATGGGGGGCAACGTGCCGATGATGATGTTCTTCGTCCTCGCAATCGTCTGTTCCACCTTGATCTCCGCATACTCGCTGGTCGGCCTGCTGCGCTACCAGTTGTACATCAACGCTGCGACCGCCACGCTGCTCCTCGTGCTGGCCGTACTGGCGACGGCCTTCGCAGAGTTCGTGCGGGAAGGAGTCCGCAAGCCGTACTCGATCCGCGGCTACATGTTTTCCAACTCACTGATGCCGGACGACATCCGCCGGTTTCGCGAAGTCGGCTGCACGCACGACGATCCGTACCCGCTGCGCGACGCCGATTCGTATCCGAATCCGCAGGTCGCCCTCGGAGCGCACGTGTACCGCAACCTGTGCAGTGTGTGCCACACCCCTGCGGCCTCGAATGGGCTGACCCACCTCACCGAGTATTGGGATGAAACGCAGCTGCGGCTGAACATCGCGATGCTGCAGCGGACGAAGCCGTTTATGCCGCCGTTTGCCGGAACGGCCGCAGAGCTGGAGGCGCTGGTGCAGTGGCTGCGCTGGAACAACGACGGAAAGCCGGCGACCTGGACGGAGTCGCACGACGAGGCCACGCTGCAGCAGATTCAGGCCTGGCTCGATGAGGCCGGGACCGAGCCGTGGGTGGCCGTTGCCGCAGAAGGGAGGCGCTGAGTGGACGCGCCCTTTCCATTCGGTTTTCCGTTCAACACGGCGGTGTACCTCACGCTGCTGGTCGGCACGTGGGTCCTGCATGTCGTGTTCATGCATTACGTGCTGGGGGGAACGGCTTACCTGGCGGTCCGCACGGTCTGCCTGGGGAACCGGGCCGAAACCAGCACGACCGCAACCCTGCTCCGCGAGTGGCTGCCGTTTGTCCTGAGCGCCGCGATCACGGCCGGCATTGCACCGCTGCTGTTCGCCCAGGTGGCGTACCAGCACCGGTTCTATACCGCCAATCTGCTGCTGTTCTATCGCTGGCTGGCGATCCTGCCGGCCCTGCTGTTTGCGTTCTACCTGCTGTACCTCTTGAAGTCGCAGTCGACGATTCTGCACCGCGCGGTCTTCCGCATCACGTCCAAGGTGATCGTCTGCGCCTGCTGTCTGTACGTCGCCTGGCTGTGGACGACGAACCATCTGCTCAGCGTGCAGAGCATGGAGACATGGACGCGGCAGTACGCCGCCGGCACGGTGATGTACCGCACGGCGGAAATCCTGCCGCGATTGGCGCTGTGGGTCGTCAGCGCGTTCCCGACGCTGGCGGCCTGGCTGGCGTGGCAGTTGTGGTTCAATCTCGACGGCGGTCCCGAGCTGCTTTCGGACGTTGAACGCGAGACCTCGGCTGCGGATGTCCGCCACGTCGCCCTGCTGGGACTTTGCGGACTCGTTTTGACGTGCGTACTGGCAGCGGTCTACGCGCTGCAGTTGCCAGCGGCCGACCGCACGGCGTTCACGGGGCCGCTGGCGCGCATTTATCTGGGGGCGATGTGCGCCGGCGTTGCCGCGCAGTTCGCGATGTGGCTCATGCTGTGGCGACGACCGCAATTGAACCGGACGAAGCTCTTCATCATGTCCGGCGGACTGGCCATCACGCTTCTGGGACTGGGCGTTCTGCGTGAGTCACTGCGGCTCACGAGGATCGTGATCGCCGACCTGTACCCGGCGCATGAAGCTGCGGCGACCGTCAGCGGCCGCTGGCTGTTTGCCGCCGTGCTGATCGTGAACACGGCGCTGATCGTCTGCTGCCTGCGCATCGTGCAGCACGCCCGCGAAAAGTAGTGCTTGGTTTCGCGCAAATTCTCAGGTATTGGCGCTGGCAACTTGAGACAGTGCCGGGATCGTGAGAGTCTGATCCACTGACCCCTTTCGGGGTCAGCAAGCTAAGGTGATTGCTGACTCGCAGAGGTGTCCGCCGGCAGCTGGCAGACAATGGTGGACGCAGCACTACGCGCGAGCGCGGTTGAAGAGTTCCGCCAGCATCGCTTCGGGAAACAGGCAGGCGGAATACTCGCGGCTGGCAAGGACTGCGCGGGCGGCGGTCTGTTGTTCGGCGGCGGCGAGTTGAACCCGCAGCGACAGGCGCGCGGATTCTGTAATCGCCGTCAGCTCATTCCGCAAGTCTCGAAATGCGAACGCGCGTTCGCGGTTCTCGGTGCGGCGGGCACGACGCTGTGAACGCGTCAGTCCAGAAGTCCGAGCCGCATGCTGCTCCGCGAGCAGTTCTCTGCGACGCAGCGCCCAACTGTCCGGCGCGGTTCCGCCGTGCCGGTCCGGATTGAATTGGGTATCCCGCAACGCATGCCGCAACCGGCCGACAGCCGCCCCGACCCACGCGGGAGGCGACGGCAACGGCAATCGCAACGTCGCCGTCGCCATCAGGAACGGCGGCGGTGCGAGGCCGTAGAACTGTGCGATGATCCGGTCCGTCATCTCATCGTACTTCGCCCCGCCGATACCGTGGACGAACAGATCCCCGAGGACGATCCGCGCGAACAGCGTCGTCGTCAATGCGCGCGTCCGAAAGCGGATGCCCTGCGACGGCAGCCGCTCCAGTGCTTCGACCGCACAGCACGCCTCGCGGTCCGGGCCGAGCGGTATTCGTGCGAATTCGTCGACGCCGTCGGACAGCGCGAGTTCGGCGCCCTGTTGCCGGGCAAAGACGTGCCGGCGCCGCAGGTCGCCGCTGCGCCATACCCAGAATGGCGCCTCCAGCCAGCCGTCCTGTTCGCCCAGTTCGGGAACCGGGTGCGACCGACTGCGGATCCGGTTCACGGCCCGGTATTCCCACAACACCGCGTTGTGGATCTCCCTGAACCGTGGCAACTGTGCCAGCACATGACACGCGAACCACAGGAACGACCGCTGCTCGCACATCCGGCTGACTGGCAGCTCCAGGTTGGACAGCCCCCAGCGCTGTTCCTGGCAGCGACGGGTTGCGACGAGAGCATCGACGAGCCGACCTCCAGCACGTGCGACTCGACATGCCGCAGGCCACATTTCGGCAATGATCGGGGCGATGCCCCAGGCCGACATGGCGACCGAGGCGCGGTCGCGGAATTTCTCAAACAAATCCTCGTTGACGATCGGCGCATCCTCCCACGGCTGGGGCGGGCGCGGTTCGTCGTAATGGATCGTCTCGAAGTGCGGCACAGCGGCGCTGCCGGCGGGCGCCAGCACGCCGGTTCGCGACAGCGTGTCGTTGTCGACGATCAGGTTGAGGCCGAGCCCGCCGGACCGTTCGGCGAGTCCGCCCACCACGAAGTTCTTGACCCAGACTCCGGCGTGGAACAGCTGCGGCTGATGGCCGGCGACGAACAAGGGTGCATCAACAGCGGGAGCGGCGACGGTCTCGCCGGTCAATTGCGACGTGTATTCGGCGGCGGCGCGGAGGCAGTCCTCGCGGGCCCAGACTCGCAGTCGGCCCAACGAGCGGCCCTGCAGATCAAGTTCCGATTCCGACAGCGCAACGGCCGCAGCCCGCGATTGCTCCAGGTCGCCGCCGATCCACTGTACGGCGAGCTCGCCGTCGCCCGTGGGCGCGCGGAACTTGTGTGGCGTCCACGGCGGAACGACGGCGGCGGCCGGACGATCGGCCGGGCTCCTCACGGGCGGCAGCATGCTCACGGAGCACCTGCCACAGCCGTGGCGCCGCACTCCACCGACTGCGCCTGCATCTCGCGACGAATGACTTCCTGATAGTAAGCCAACCGTCTCCGCGAATCATCGAGTGAGCCGCCGAACGATCGCTTCTCATCGAGATAGATCAGCGGGACCGGATACTCGGTGATCCGCAGCCCATGCCGCACCGCCTGCACCCACAGTTGCAGCGGCATCGCATACCCGAGTTCGGTGATGTCCAGCTTGCTGAGAGCCTCGGCTCGATACGATTTGAAACCGCAGAAGGTGTCGGTCAGGTTCAGACTGAAGCAGCGGTTCATCTGCTGCGTGATCTGAAAATTGATCCGCCGGCGGTCCTCGGGAGGCAGGCTGTCGCCGTCAAACTGCTGCAGGTAGCGGCTGCCGGAGACGATGTCGTACGGGTCGTGGCTGTCGAGCTGCAGCGCCGCCACGAGTTCGGGGATGCGATGCGGTTCGTGCTGGCCGTCGCAGTCGATCGTGACCAGCGCGTCGAAGCCATGCTCCAGCGTGTACTCGAACGCCGTCCGCAGTGCGGCGCCGTAACCGGCGTTCTGCGCATGCCGCACGACGCGAATCCCCTCGATCTCCTGCAGGATGCGGGGCGTGTCGTCGCTGGAGCCGTCGTCGACGACCAGGACATCGGGACTGAACCGCTGTACTTCGCGCAGCACCGGCGCGACATGGGCAGCCTCGTTAAACACCGGCAGCGCCGTGAGAAATCGTGCAGACATTGCGGCTCCTTCGCCGACGCGGTTCCGCTCCGGCCCCCCCTTCGAGCGCGACCAGCGGCAAAACCCATTCTACGGCGGTCGACCGCGAGGTCAAACCGGGGGAATCCTCGGGGGGAATCGGAGCGCGTCAGGTTGCGGTGGCACGCCCAGGCCAACGGGATGGGAGTGGCGGGCGCGGTGCTCGTCAGAAAATGCAGAACCTCCCACCGCTGACCACGCCCTGCCAGTGTCAAGGCGTGCCACACGTACGCCTCGCTTGCAATCAAATGCAGGTGACACTTTCCGCCGGAGGGTCGCGTCGCCGCGATTCGGTTTGCGGCAAAAAAACCGACTTGCTATAGTCGCGCCCCCGCGTCGGCTGGACGTTCGTGAATGACGGTCACGGTGAACTTCGCCGGCGCAGCAGCGCAACAGGGATTGCGTGCGGAGCAACGGAGTCTGCATCCGCAGGTGCATGTAACAATCCCTCTTGCGGCTCACGGAGGATCTGAGTGAACGACACTGACATCGAACTCTCCATTGGAGAGACTGTGCTTGTCGGAGAGGTCTCTGTGACCATTCTGGACGTCGAGGGCGACCAGATCCATTTCCGGATCGATCCTCCGCCGGAGCACCCGAATCCGTCCGTCGGGTTCGACATGCGCCGCTGGATGCCGCCACGCTAGCGCGTTGTCACGGTTGAGAGTTCGGGCAAGGTGCCACTGGCTTCGCCAGTGCATTTGGCTCTCAATACGGGACTTGCGTCGCACTGGCAGAGACAGTGGCACCCGCTCGCCAAGGCGTAACAGAGCAGTGGCGGGTGAACTGCGCGCCGTTCAGGCACGCGACTCTCGTGCGATTGCGGCCTCGGCCGCCTGCGGAGCGGGCTCGGCAGGACTGGTCCCATCCGTGTTGTCGGCCGTCGCGGGTGCTGGAGCGGCCTCGGCAGGCGCGTTGTATTCAACGCCGCCCAGCAGCGCCAGTCGCATCATCAGCACCCCGGTGACTTCATCCAGCAGTTGCTGATTGATCTTCCGGCCGTAATAGCTCGAAAGGTCGATGGCCGCGCCCATTTTCAGGTGGACGCGGCTGAATGACAGGAACGGCGCCACCATGGAGTCGCCCAGTTGCGGCGCGCCTTCGATAAATGCCGGATAGACCGGCGCCCGGGAATGCAGCGCGAGCCAGGCGATGCCCGGGTTGGCCGGCAGCAGCCCGTCGCCGGTGTTGATCCGCCCTTCGGGAAATACGCCGACGAGCTTTCCGTCGCGCAGCCGCCGCAGCGCTTCCTTGACCGGTCCCATGTCGCGTCCGCTGCGGGCTACGGGAATCGCATGCATGTGGTGCGTGATGAAGCCGAGCGGGCCGCCGAGGTTGCAGTACTCGACCGCCGTCAGGAATTCGATGCGACGGATGCGATTGCGGCCGCGCTTTAACTGTGTGCCGGAATACAGCATCATGGGGTCGATCGGACTGCGATGATTCGAGATCACCAGTGCGTGGCCCTGTGCGGGCAGCGGGCAGTCGGCCGCGATGTGCTGCCGGAAAAAAAACGGGGTGAAGAACCGCGAGATGACGTGCAGCACCCAGAGCTGCCACTCGCCCGGACACCGTTGCATGTTGTGCCGGATCGCACCGCCGGCGAGTGCAAGATACACGGCGAGCGTCAGCAGTCCCCAGGCGTCGGCGTTCATCAGAATGAGATCGGCGTGATGGTTGCCGTCAGTTTGTAGCGATTGGACTCATTGCACGCGACAAACTCGACGTCGATTGCCTGACACGGAGATTCTGCACAGATTCGCTGGGCTGACCGGTCCCGATTGGCCGAAGTTCGAGTCAGCGTGCCAGATCGTCAATTTGACGCCTCCGGGCGTCATGGTCTATGCGATTTGGCACAATCGTGTCGATCCCGGACCGCATCATGCGTGGTGTCGCGGCAGACGTGCTCACTCCGACCGGCGCCGTGATTCCCGCCACGGCGACTCTGGAAGAAGCCGAGCAGCGGATGGTCACGCTCGGCACATCGGAACTGTACGTTCTCTCCGCCGACGGCCAGCTGGCTGGGATTCTGCCCGACTACGAGGTGCTCAAGCTGCGGCTGGCCGGCGAGCTGAACCGCCGCCGGGTGAGCGAGGTCATGTCCGCCGCCGAACCGCGCGTCGTCTCGACGACGCCCATCGCGGAGCTGGCCGTCAGCATGCGGCTGAGCTGCCATCGCCGCCTGCCAGTGATCGCCAACGGCCGGTTGATTGGCGAAGTCACCCGTCGCAACGTCCTCCGGCATCTGCACGCCGCGGCGGAATCGTCCGATGCCCAATTCACGACGTCCTTCCGCGAATCGGAAGCCCGCCGGCAGAGCCTCGGCCCGCCCCGCTTCCTGAAAGGGGCCGGGAAGGCGGCAGCTTCGGCGACGGATCGCGTCGACGGGCGGGTCTGAACGGTGGTCTATCTCTTAACGTGATGGTGGAGGGGGACCTGGCGTCGTTCGCCCTCACCCCCGACCCCTCTCCCGGGGGGAGAGGGGAGATCATTGCAATCACGCAGTCATCGGCCGACAATCCGCGCTTTCGACACCACGAACTGCGCGCATGATTGTCACCATCGACGGCCCGGCCGGGACCGGCAAAAGCACGGCGGCGCGCGGGCTGGCGCAACGCATCGGATTCGATTTCCTCGATACGGGCGCGATGTATCGCGCCGTGGCGTGGGCGTGCCTGCAGCGCGGAGCGGACGTGCACGCTCCGGACGCCGTTGCCTCCGTCGCGGCCGCCATCAATATCGGATTCTCCGGCCGGAGCACGCTGGTGGACGGGCTTGACGTGTCGAGCGAAATCCGGTCGCCCGAATCGTCGCGAGCCGCATCCATTGTCGCGCAGCATCCCGCGGTGCGCTCGCAATTGGTGCAGCAGCAGCAGCGGATCGCGGCGTCGCGGAACATCGTCTGCGAAGGGCGCGACCAGGGAACGGTCGCTTTCCCGCAGGCGGAATGCAAGTTCTTTCTGACGGCCGATGCCAGGGAGCGGGCACTGCGCCGCCAGCAGGAACTCGCCGCCGCCGGTCAACAGGTTCCGCTGGACGAACTGATTGCCGAACAGACGGCGCGCGACGATCGCGACGCCAACCGCGAGGTGGCTCCGTTGCGGCCGGCCGACGACGCCATCGTCATCGACACGACCCCCTACGGGGCCGAAGGGGTGATCGACCTGCTGGAACAGCATGTCCGCCTGCGGATGGCGGCGCGCTGACGGCTCCGGTTGTCGCCGGCAGTGCGGCCGTGCGTATAATCGGCGGTCGTCAGCGGAGGTCACATGCTCCGGCAACTCTCGGTCGATCAGTTCCTGATGGAGCGCGATGAACTGCCCCACGAAGGCCGCTGGGCCGAACTCGTGGAAGGGATTCCCATCTGCTTCGATCCGCCGGACCTGCTGCACGGCAACGTGATCCTGAACGTGTCGAAAATACTGGCCGACTTCATCCAGAGAACCAGCCTCGGCTACGCGTGCTTCGACCTGGGACTGCTCCTCGCGCGCTCGCCGGATACCTTGCGCTATCCGGCGGTCAGTTACTTCCTCGACGGGCCGCGATTCGCGGAAAGCGACAAGCTGTATACCGATGTGATCCCCGCATT
>JAEUIG010000837.1 GCA_016795125.1 Planctomycetaceae bacterium
GTCGAGTTCCTCGATGCGGCCGGGATCGAGGCCACGCCGACCTACCGCCTCTACGGCCCCGACGGCAAGCTCCTGCGGGAATTCGACGGCAGCACGGAGGAGTTCACCTTCGACCAGGTCGCACAAGCGGTCAAATCGGCAGTCTCGCGCAGCGACAACGACCGTCCGGGCGCGGAACGCGATTGACGTACCCCGGCTGGAGGGTAAAAAAGCAGCAGAGTCAAAGAGTGAAAAAGTCCTGTTACCCTTCCACTCTTTAACCCTGTCACTCTGTCACTCGGTTCGATGTCGACGACCTACTACAAGCGCTACCGGATGGAGTTCGACTTCCGGAAAGCGACCGTGCCTGATCCGCAATTGCCGGACGGCTACGACTGGGTGCCGTGGCAGAAGGCGCTCGGGCTCGTGCACGCGCGGGTGAAGTACGAGTGTTTCCAGTCTGAGCTGGATTCGCACGTGTTCGCGTCCCTTCGCGACCTCGCCGGCTGCGAACGGCTGATGGGCGACATCGTCGCGCACGAGGGCTTCATCCGGCAGGCGACGTGGCTGGTGCGGTTTTCCGGCAACGAGTTTCACGGTCCGGTGATGTGCGCGACGATCCAGGGGCTGAGGTCGAACCGGTGGGTCGGCTCGATCCAGAATGTTGGCGTGATCCCTGAGCATCGCGGGCTGGGTCTCGGAAAGGCGCTCGTGCTGCAGGCGCTCGAGGGATTCCGTTCCGCCGGTCTGCACCGGGTCGCGCTGGAAGTCACCGCCGCCAACAAGCCGGCCGTCGAACTGTACCGCCGCCTGGGCTTCCATCACGTCAGCACAAACTACCGCGAAGTGACGACGCCCGGAGCCGTCCGCGAGCTCGCCGGAGCCTCGTAAATCTCGGTTTCTCAATACTGGATTGCTCAGCGAACGTCGAACTCTTCAGTGTGTCGCCAGCGAGCATCGAGTGAGGCTGGACGAATGGGGTCCACGTCCGATGTCATCCTGATCGTACTCGGCGGCGCGCTGCTGGTTGGCGGGTCGATTCTCGCCCAGATCACTCAAACGAAGTCCGGCCTTCTCTGGTGGGAGGTCTATGGGCGACGGGGGTGGCAGTCGCGAGAAGGACGATTGTACTGGGCCGGCTCTTTCGCAGTTGCTGTCGGAATCGTGCTGCTCCTGATCGCCGCGTACGATCCCTGTGTGATTCCCAATCGATCAACGATCGACCCTCTTTCGGATTTCCGCCGGTAGCGCCTGCGGCTCGCCGCTAAACGCCGCCTCGGGTTCCCGCCGCTGGGAATGCTGTCGTCGGTCGCTTGAAACCCCATACCCCATCTGTAATAACTCACGCTCCCGGTGGGACTGAGGGGGGCGGAGGTTCGTCGTCGCAACTGCTTGCCGCGGCTGAATGTTGCAGCCCGCGGCCGCCACGAGGCCGCAGGCGGCGAACCATGCTCGCTGACCCATGACGGATCGCATCGCGCACCGTACGCGACGTCCGTGGACGGCCGCCGGGCGATGCCGGATCGACGCGCATGACGGCTGCTGTCGCAGGAATGACGATTTCCGAATGGTTTCAGCAACCTGATCGGGGTTGGCTGCAACTCGATCCCCATTGGGCGGTCGCGGTCACCGCGGTCATACACATCGCCCTGCTGGGGGCGTTCTTCGGTCTTCCGGCGTTCGTCTTTATCTGGGCCGAACGCAAGGTTGCCGGACGCATCCAGGACCGTCTGGGTCCCACGCGAGTCGGCGGCAAGTTCGGCTGGCTCCAGTCGCTGGCCGACGGCATCAAGCTGATCCAGAAAGAAGACCTCGCGCCGGATGCGGCCGACAAGATGCTGTTCCGCGTCGCACCGTATCTCGTTGTCATTGCATCATTCGCGGCCTTCCTGGTTCTGCCCTTCAGCGACGGCTGGACGGCCCTGGCCCTCGACGCCGGACTGTTCCTGGCACTGGCGCTGCTGTCTCTCGAAGTGCTGGGGATCATTCTCGCCGGCTATTCCAGCGGCTCGAAGTGGTCGCTGTTCGGCGGCATGCGTGAAGCGGCGCAGATGGTCAGCTACGAAATCCCGCTCGGGTTGACGGCTGTGATCCCGGTGACGATCGCCGGCACGATGAACCTCGGAGAAATCGGCACGCTTCAGAGCGGCTGGTTCACCAACTGGTTCATCTTCCACGACCCGTTCACGTTTCTCGCCTTCTTCGTGTTCTTTACCGTGACGCTGGCGAGCAACAAGCGGGCGCCGTTCGATCTGGCCGAAGCCGAAAGTGAACTGGTCGGCGGATTCCACACCGAATACAGCGGGATGCGGTGGTCGTTCTTTTTCCTGGCCGAATACGCCAGCATGTGGTTTGTGAGTGCGCTGGCCGTGTTGTTGTTTCTTGGCGGCTGGTGGACGGGCCTCGGCTCGCTCGATGCGGCGATCGCAGAGAACATTCACGGCTTCGCGGCACAACTGCTCGGATTCGTCGTCCTGACGATGAAGACCAGTGCACTGGTGTTCGTGCAGATCTGGATTCGCTGGACGCTGCCTCGGTTGCGGATCGACCAGGTGATGATCACCTGCCTGAAGTACCTGGTGCCGATCAGCTGTGCGTTGTTCCTGGGAACGGTGATCTGGTCGCTGCTGCTGCCCGGCCGTGTGTTCTTCGGAACACAACCCGGTCTCGGCGAGCGTTCGACGCTGGTGTCGCAACGTGCCGGTGACTGGGGCACAGGACAATCCGGTGCTGAGTCATCCGGCAATGTGGCACGCCCAGACCAACGGGATGGGCGTGGTGAAGTCAGTACGACGCCCGACCACGCTCTTCGCTCCGCTCAGGGACGTGCCACCCCTGTCGCAGTGCATGCCAGCCAGCCGGAAGGGGTGCAGTGAGCATGGAGCTGTTTCTCTTCGG